>JAYVKQ010000001.1:0-3017 GCA_043768285.1 Saprospiraceae bacterium
TGAAATCGCCCTCTATTGATAGGTTTTCGTGGTCAAAATCAATAGCGGGCGATTTTAATCGCCCTTCCGATGTCACCATAATGTCTATATACGGAATTGTTGATACAGATATGTTTTTCTGCGCAATACATTGACAATCATTGTTTTATAAATCGTACTTCTTACATCTACCTTCGTACATTTAATTATGTTCCACTATCGCCATCGTCCATTCCAAATATTCACTTTAGCGTTTATAACGGCTATGTTTTTTCCACGCGTACTGCCCGAAGGTATGTTCGCCGATTGTTTGACATATTCTTCCATAGCACGGAATATGGCGGAGGCTCGGGGCAGCTTTTGGTCACCCTATTTTTCAAGTAGTTTTTGGATACCGTTTCAAGGGACGCAGTACGAATTTTATGGGCATCCAACTTTAGCCATGGGTATGCAATCATTATTGTTTAAAATACTTGGTGATCATTGGTTTGTAGAAAAACTTTACTGTATTATTATATGGTGTATAACCGTTTTTTTAATGATAAAACTATGGCAACAGCAAGGGCGTGATAAGCATTTGTGGTGGTTGCCTGTATTGGTGTGGTATATGATGCCAACAGTATTGTGGTCGTATCCAAATTTTATTTTGGACAGTACAATGGCAGTTTTTTCTATTATTGCGGCGTTAGTTATACTAAAACAATGCCCCCCTCAGTATTTTGGAGATAGGGGATTGGAGATTGGAGATCGGCGATTGAGCCCAACGCACAATCCTCAAACGCTCAACCCCCAACCTCTCAACTCAACTTTTTATTCTCCAATCTCCAATCTCCAATCACTACTCGCAGGTGTTTTTTTGCACCTTGCTTTTTTGACGAAAGGTCCTGTGGGGCTTTTTCCATTAGCCATCCCCTGTATTTATTGGTTTGTTTACGAAAGGAATATAGGCAAAGAAGCATTTTTCAAAGCACTGAAGCATACATTTTGGATATTATTAGGCAGTGTAGGTACATTGTCATTATGGTATTTTTATGCACCTGCCCGCCATTTTTGGACGCAATATATCAACATACAATTGGTTAGTAGCATTAGTGAAAATGACCAAACAGGAGCCTATTCTGTCTGGGATTATTTTTTTATACCCAAACAATTGATTATACAAAGCGCACCTTTGCTGGGCGTGTTATTAATACTATTTATTTTTTCAAAAATAAAAAAAACGACATTTATATTTGAAAAACTGGCTTCTCAAAAAGCCTTTTTTTTTATATTGATAGCTCTGTCAGGGTCGCTGCCGATGATGATAAGCCACAAAGCGAGCGATTATTTTTTAATACCAGCCTTACCTTTTTTAGTCCTCGGGTTTAGCTTATGGCTCGAACCAACTATATCAATATGGCTTGATAAATTTGCCATATTAAAATATAAATCGTTGATAGTCAATAGATTTATGTATGTATTAGCAACAGGAGTAGGGGTTTATTGCTTACTGCAAATCGGTCGAGTAGGGCGTGAAAAAGAATTGATTCATGATATTAAATTATTATCTCAAAATAATGTAATTCCACGCGGTTCAAAGATTGCAGTTTGCGACAAAATGATGGGGCATTTTTATTATCACGCTTATTTTCAACGCTATAGTGGGTGGGAATTAACGCCGTTGAGTGATACGACTGCAGGCTATTTTATTAATGATGACGGGCTATGTAATCCGTTAGAATTGGAAAAAATGCATCATTTCTTACATTTTAAGCATCAAAAAATAAAGGGTTTAGAAACGTTCATATTGTTTAAAAAATAATTTTTCCAAAATTTGCGAATTATTCTAAATCTAACTCTAACAAAAAAATGGTACACCTTTTGTCATAATTTTAAAATAGGATTAACAATCTACTTGTATAAACTTTCCTGAGTTGTCACTTTCAGTTATTTCTGACTGAGTAAGTATTTGTTAATTTTTTAATGCGAATTAGACCTTTTTTAGCTTTAATTTATAGAATCCGTCCCCCTCAATATTCTACTAAATATTTTAGTTCTACTCTGACACCCTAAGAAAACTAAGATAAGTAGGTAGATGTAAATAATCGATAATTTTATTTTTCATAATATACTGATAATGAATATATTACAAGTCGTGCATCGTACATCTACTTATGTTCGCTCAATACTTAAATGAAAAAGCGTTTATAGTACCATCTCGGTACAGTTCATATATTTATAAACTCATGTACTCAACCTTAACCACTACTTTGCAAAATGATGAAAAACTTACTTATTTTAATCACAACTTTCTGTTTTCCTCTTTTTTCTACGGCTCAAAATTTTGAATTAGGTCTTCAAGCGGGTTCTTCTTTTTATAAGGGAGAAATTGATGTTTCGCTCAAAAATGTACATAAGCAATTGGGACTTACTGTTGGTGTTTGGGGTCGTTATCCCATTTTGGATGCCTTATCCGTGAGAGGGCAATTTTATCGTGGTCGCTTGACGGCGAATGAAAAATTGTATCCAACATCTGATTACCGTTCGCAGCGTGGCTTTAGTTTCGATGCGTCTTTTTCTGAAATAAGCACACAGTTAGAATATCGTTTTTTAGGCTTAGATAATAGTTTTCAATTAGAAAATGATGACCCATTTTTCTCTATGTATGCCTTTGCGGGTGTTGGTATTACTTATTTTAATCCTACTACTGATTATAATGAAGCGAGCGCATTGATGGATGTTTCGGCAGATAAATTCGCGCTTTTTACAAAAAATACAGTGACGATTCCTGTCGGTATGGGTACAAAATTTAAACTAACTGATGCCTTATCTATCGGAGGCGAAGTGAGTTTGCGCAAAACTTTTACAGACTATATTGATGGTATTAGTAAAATAACCAATACGACTAAATCTAAAGATTTTTATGTACTTTCGGGCGTTTATCTGTCTTGGGCATTTGGCAATAACGGTTCTTCTGGCAATTGGAGTGGCTCAGGCGGTAAAAGACGCATCAAAGGCTGCCCAACTTTTTAAAAATAGATTATAGTTGATAGATTATA
>JAYVKQ010000002.1:0-3835 GCA_043768285.1 Saprospiraceae bacterium
TACGTATCGGATACTTTTGAAGTATCCGATACGTGCTTTCACTCTAAAAACTTATAAAACGCACTACTCAGTATTTTTCCGATTTATTACTCTTTTTCACCCTCTTTCAACTCCTTATTCTCCTCCCCTTTCGACAAAAAATTCTCCTTAGAAACAATCGCCTTGCCCGTTTCTGTTTCAATTGCCGTCCGTGCTTTTCCTGCCAAATAACCGCCTCGTTGCGCAGCGTCAAAACTCTCATTAAAACCTTTAGCATCGATTTTGGTGGTTTCGTCTCTTGTCAGTTCTTCGCCTAATGCCGTGAAAAGGAGTTCTAAAGTCGTCATATGGTCACGCAAATTCTCTTTTTCTAAGCCTTTCAAATTGGCGTGTTCGCTTGGCGAAACGCCAAAAGTGCCTTTGGCAATAGTCGAAGTCAATATGCTGTACTCCTGCCCTTCTTTTACGCCCCTATTTTTCCATTCATTGGTCAGTTCTTTGCGGATTTCGATGGTTTTTATCCTGCGCTCAATCCATTCATCGGTATAGCCTTTGGCTTTATAGAGTTGTATTTGTTTTTCAGTTAAAAGTTCTGGGTCATTCGCTTCATCTATCGCCTGTTTGCCCAAAGTCGCCAACCACATTTTAAACGGTTCGGCTTTGGGAGAGGGTATAGATTGGATAATTCTGAACACCCCCTCAGTATTGGCGCAGTCTGTCAAGCGACTTTTGCCATCTTGTGCCGTCAATTTCAAACTACTACATAATGTAGTAAGTTGATTTTCCCGCACTTTTAGGACAGACCAATACCGTTTGGCATCTTTACTATCCGTTAAGACATGCACAACATCAATAATAGAGAAATACATTTCCCCATTATGCTCAATTTGGCGAATTTTCACGCCCTCAAAAATGGATAAATTTTGATTTTCCATATACGTTTGATATAAAGCGGTTTAAAAAATAATGGTTATAAATGCGCTTATATCCTGCTTGTTAAATTATATATCCGTGCCACCGTTCCAAACGGTGGCACGGGTTTTCTATTTTATCCGATATTCCTTTTTTATAACACCCACCGCTTCTTGCCCTTTTTCACGCAACCCTTTCATCCGATTTTGCAAACGCACAAGGGCAGTTTTCCAAAAACGTCTATTGCCATATACTTCATTCAAAAGTTCTTTGCCTTTTGCTGTCAAAGGGATAGGCTGTGAGGTATAGCTGTTTTTATCAAGTTTTATAAAATCAAACGTTTGCGTAAACAAATTCAAGCTATTGGCAGCGTAAGTATTCCCCATCTCCTGTGAGACCGACAACATCCTAACCGCTTGGTCATATTCCATTATTTTATCTGATACCAATTTTTTACGAATAATCCTCAAACCGCCACTGTTTTTAAGCTGCTGAATAGTTCTATCATTTTGTATAAAATCTTGAAAACCCTGCGCTTTCAGCCATAATTGATAGGCATTACTTGAATTTTTATAAATATATGTAGAAGATAATTCTACCAACAAACTATCCGTTCTGCTAATTCGGATGTCCAAATCTTTTGTCAATCTATCAATTTGCTCAATATCGGCATTGATGTCTTCTACCATCGAGCGTATATATTCTTTTTCCCTATCGTTTTCAATCTTATGTTCAAGCTGCCATTCTGCCAAAAAACCGCAGAATACTGCTAAAAACAGCATCAAAAACTCCCATATATAAGATTTCCAATTTTTTGCACCTCCGTGATGTGCGTGGTTATGTACTTCCATTTTTTATTTTAAAATTTATGATGTTTGGATAATTTGACTACCCCCTCAGTATTAGCCGTATTTCCTTTGGTCGAATTTTTCAAAACAGCACTTGCCCCTATCAAAGGCTCTTTGGTTTGTGCATTTTTGATAATCGCTTTGAAGCTATTTTGTGCTTTAATATTTCCCAAAAATAAAAATGTGGTTATAATTATGAGTTGATATTTCATATTAAAATTTATAGGTTAAAAATATTTGGGTGTTATGGCACCCTTAATAATAAAAGTGAGTGGCTAAAGCCTTTGACTATTGTAGCCTCTCAACCCACGCCCTAAAGAGCGTGGTTAGTGAATAAAAAACAAATGACTCACCACACTCTTTAGGACATGGTTAGTTATTATTGTATATGCAATGTACTCATCGCCGACTTGAATGACTAACCACGCTCTTGAGGACGTGGTTAGTGAATAAAAACTATATGACTAACCACGCTCTTTAGGGCGTGGGCGGCGATAAAACGTGTAAAACGGCTTTAGCCACGCATCTTCGCAAAGCCATATTTCGTCATAAACTCCTCACATTCTTCTGCAAATGTCTTCTTTTTATGATGTTCTTCTTGATTTTTAATGTATTCTCTAACTTTATCCGTCATTGATTGGCTTACAGAAACAGCATAGTATTCATCCGCCCAATTCAACTTATGCTTAAAAAGACCATTTTTATTTGCCCAAAAAGAGGCTTCCCCTTTTATCAAATGCATGACTTTGGCTATACTTTGTTCTGCATTTAGTGATATAAGCGTATGAACATGGTCAGTATAACCATTTATAAAATCCACATATATATCTTTCGTTTTTGCATTTTCACGAATATGCTCAAATAATTGATAGCGGTTTTCTTTCTCCAAAACGGGTTCGCGGTTTAATGTTCCCCAAACTGTATGAACCCAAATTCTCACGTATGCCATTTTTTTGGTTTTAAAAAGTGAAAAAATATAAAGAATAATTCAAGTTGTAACCTATACATGACTTACCATGTCCTTTAAACTTTGGATGATTAACCACGCTCTTTAGGGCGTGGTTAGTTATTTATTTTTCTATTACTAACCACTTCCTCTTTAGGGCATAGGTTGTGAACTTTGGATGACTAACCACGCTCTTTAGGGCGTGGGCGGTGGCGAAACTTGAAAAACGGCTTTAGCCATACACGTTTTTAATAAAGATGAGTGGCTAAAGCCTTAGATGAATTTAACCTCGCCACCCACGCCCTAAAGAGCGTGGTTAGTTATTTAATATCCTTTTCCACCTTTCATACCCCTCAGTATATCGCTCCTGCAACCCCTTCTGTGGCTCCACCACCTCAATCTTATTCAACCCCACAAACGCCTCGTCAAAGTTTTTATATATGCCAGTGCCGACCCCTGCCCCGCGTGCTGCACCCACTGCCCCATCGGTATTGTATAGCTCAATGGTTGCGCCCGTAGTATTGGCAAAGGCTTCTCGGAATAGCGGACTTAAAAACATATTGGCATGACCAGCCCGCACGGTTTTTGTTTCAACACCCATTTTTTGCATGATTTCTAAACCATATTGCAAGGCATACACAATGCCCTCTTGCGCTGCCCTAAACAGATGTCCTTGGTGGTGTTGGTTAAAATTCAAGCCGTGCATCATGGCATTAGAGGGTTTATTTTCCAAAATGCGCTCTGCACCGTTGCCAAAGGGGATAAAAGTCAAACCTTCTGCTCCAATCGGTACTTTACCCCCCTCAGTATTCATATCATTATAACTGAAATTACCGACCATTTTTCGCAGCCAACTATTCAAAATACCTGTGCCATTCACACACAATAAAACCCCAATGCGCTCATCCCCTACCCTATTATTGACGTGGGCAAAAGAATTGACCCGCGATTTTTTATCTGCCTTTGCTGTATTATTGATGCCATATACCACGCCCGAAGTGCCAGCCGTCGCAGCCACCTCTCCCCTATTCAAGACATTGAGCGAAAAAGCATTATTCGGTTGGTCGCCCGCCCGATATGCCACTGGAATACCCGCCACCAAACCCAATGCCGCAGCCCCCGAAGCTGATAATGTGCCTTGATTTGAAAA
>JAYVKQ010000003.1:0-7249 GCA_043768285.1 Saprospiraceae bacterium
TTTAGCAATTTTATCTAAAATACGGTCTATTTCTTGCTGACTTTTAGCTTTGTCAGAGTTGTATCTATCTTCCACGGTTGTAAATCCTTTTCCCTTGCCCAGTACACTATCAATAGTTATAAATGCTGGATTGCGGACTATCATAAATATGAAAAACAGGGCTGGTAAAACCAATACAGCTATCGTTATGAAATGCTCTTGACATAAATGTGGGCGCATAATCAAAAGCGTCAGCATACCGATTAATGCGCCGCCCAGATGGGCATCGTGTCCAATATCGCCTTCTTGTGTTCTGATACCATATATCGAAATGACGATGAATAACAACCCATATGCCCAAGCAACAATCGGTAACACCATAAATAAACTGACCTCGCTCGATGGATGCAATACAATGGTCGCATATACGACGCCGAACACGGCTCCTGATGCTCCTAATGCGCTATATTCACCATGATTGCGGTGCATATACAGCGATAATAAACTACCGCCTATCAAACTGGCAAAGTAGATAATTAAAAAATTAACACTACCCAACCAAAACTCTAAGGCACTCCCAAAGCTATGCAAGGCAATCATATTAAAACCAAGATGCCACACATTGGCGTGTAGAAACCCCGATGTTATCATGCGTTTGTATTCTTTTCCAACGAGTATGCGGTCAATATTAAAGATATTATCATTGTGGTAATGCTTATCTTTAAAGGCATTATAAGAAAATAAAACGTTGGCAATCACGAGCGCAATGGTTGCGTAAGCTGTATCCATATTTTTTTCAATTGTTTATTTCCCTGTGGGTTAGGGAGTGGGTCATTAGTTTAATTTTCTATCAAGTATCTAACAAAAATAAAGCTATTTTTGATATTTTTATTTATTTGAGTAAAAAATACTGAGGGGGTAATTGCTAAGATGCAAGTACCCCCCTAAAAAAAGAGTGACGGAGTGATACCATTCACTCCGTCACTTGTTATGTATTGCTCAATAGATTAAGCAGACAAACCATTACCATTTGCTGCAATATTCGCAGCAGCGGTTGCTGCCGCTGCTGCAGCAGTGTTTGCTGCAATTTCGTAGGTAGAGTTGAAAGGCTCTTTTTCGAATGGACGTTTACCTATTAAACGCTCTAAATCTGATTTTAGGATGACCTCTTTTTCTAAAAGCAATTGGGCGATGAGTTCTAACTCGCTGCGGCGTTCGGTCAATAATACCTTTGCTCTTGCATAAGCACCATCCGCTAACTTGCGCACCTCGTTATCCATCAACGTTGCCGTTTCGTCAGAGTAAGGGCGGTTGAAATTGTCGTTTGCCATACCATAATAAGATACGTTGCCCACTTTATCGTTCATACCATACACTGCGACCATCGCATACGCCATGCGGGTAACTTGGTCGAGGTCGCTTTGTGCGCCTGTTGATATTTTATCAAAAATAATACTTTCAGCTGCACGTCCACCCATCGTCATGCACATACGGTCAAGTATGGCTTCAGTTCGGGTGATGTATTCGTCTTTTGGCAAATATTGTGCATAGCCCAAAGTGCCTATACCACGTGGTACAATCGTTACTTTTACCAAAGGCATGGCGTGTTCTAAAAACCAACCACATATTGCATGACCCGCTTCGTGGTACGCAATAATTTCCTTTTCGGCGGGTGCAATGATGCGACTTTTTCGTTCCAAACCACCAATAACCTTATCCAATGCGTAGTTAAAATCATCCATATCAACGCCCGTTTTGTTGCGACGAGCAGCGATTAGAGCCGATTCATTACAAACATTAGCAATATCAGCACCTGCAAACCCTGGTGTCATCTCTGATAAAGCAGCGGCATTTACTTCTTCCGAAATTTTGATATTCCGCAAATGCACATGGAAAATTTGCTCTCGCCCTTTCAAATCGGGCAAATCAATCCCAATTTGGCGGTCAAAACGACCAGGGCGCATTAAAGCACCATCCAATACATCTGCTCTATTGGTTGCTGCCATCAATATAACAGCCTTATCGGTAGGGAAACCATCCATTTCAACCAAAAGCTGATTGAGGGTATTCTCACGCTCGTCGTTTCCGCCTTGAAAAGCACCACGACCACGCGCCCGACCTATGGCATCAATTTCGTCAATGAAAATAATACAGGGAGCTTTTTCACGCGCTTGACGGAATAAATCCCGCACACGGCTTGCACCCACACCCACGAACATTTCGACGAAATCGGAGCCAGAAATAGAGAAAAACGGAACACCAGCCTCACCCGCAACGGCTTTCGCCAAAAGGGTTTTACCAGTACCTGGAGGACCAACTAACAGTACGCCTTTTGGAATTTTTCCACCCAAAGCCGTATATTTCTTAGGATTTTTCAAGAAATCTACGACCTCCATTACTTCTTCTTTCGCTTCGTCAAGACCCGCTACATCCGAAAAATTGATATTTACTTTAGCGTTATTGTCAAATACTTGTGCTTTTGAGCGACCAATATTGAAAATCTGGGCACCCGGTCCGCCAGCACCGCCGCCCACACGGCGCATGATAAATATCCATAGCCCCGCGAGTATGGCGAGCATAATCAGCCAATTTAGTAGAGGTTCGAGATAATTAGTTCGTTCCTTTTCTTCGGCATAAACTTTTGTAATCAATGGATTATCTTTGTACAGCTGCTCCATCCGTTTCTCGTAAGTTGCACTTGAAACTGCCAAATTGAAATGTGGACGATTGGGGATTTTACTTTTAACAATTTTATATTTTTCATATTTATCTTCTTTGATAAATATTTCCAATAATTCTTTGTTAATCATCACCACACGGCTGATGTCCCCTTCTTGGAGCATCTGCACATATTTGTCCCACTCGATATCTTTCCTTTCGACTGTGCTGAAATTATAAATATTGTAGGCAATCAAAACCAAGAATATCAGTCCATAAATCCAATAGGAACTGAAACCACCGTTTGGTGATTGGCTGTTGCGTGGTTTGTTGTCTAATTCATTGTTATTCTCCATTAATAATGTTGTTGTTCTTTATTAGTGAGTAGCGATATAGTTATGAATGATGAGTTATCAATTATGAATGATGAGTTATGAATTATTAGCGGTTAAAAGATTTTGTTTTAAAAATAACATATTGATTTTCAATGTTTTACAATGCTTCTCAACTAAGGTTTTGTAAACTGAAAATTATTTTTTTGAAAAAAAATAATTTTCAGTTTACAAAACCTTAGCACGAAACGTTTTAATGCTATTTACCAAAATCTTTTGAACACTGATGATTATGAATTAAGTTTCTTTAATTCATAACGCATCATTCATAACGCATCATTCATAACTCATATCTATATAACGCATATAGGCGTTTAAATACCTATGATATTGTAGAATAATTTTAAAATTGTGAATTTAAACTATATATCTTCATAGCTCGTGACTTTACCATCGCTCCATAAATCTTCTAAATCGTAGAATTGGCGCGTGTCTCGATAAAAAATATGGACGACGATATCGAAATAATCCATCACAACCCATGTGCTTTGCAGACCACCCTCAACGTGGGTCGGTGTTACTTGGTGAACATCTTTCACTTTTCTGAACACACTGTCCGAAATAGCCCTTACTTGTACATTCGAGTCGCCTTCACAAATGATGAAATAGTTGGTAGGAGCGTCATGCAGCTTACGTAGGTCAATTTTTACAATTTTTTTGCCCTTGATGTCTTGAATTGCGTCAATTATTACATCGTTTAGCTTTTCAGCCGAAACAGGTTGTTTTTTTAAGATAATTTGCTGAGTACTCAAATTGAAATTTAATTTTTGATTGTTAATACTACATTTGCGCTACCATACACATAATCAATAGCGGTCTTAATAAATTTTTGCAAAAATAATAAAATAAAACCTAATTGAAGTCAATTAATAACACCCTTTTTATCGGAAAAGTTTTCCACTATCTCAATGTGGCTACTTCTACTAATGATATTGCCCAAAATCTACTTTCCGAAGGGGTATATACTGATGGCACTTCCCGAAATAGTCTGGAGGGGGTAGTCGTCTGTACTTTCAACCAAACAGCAGGGCGTGGGCAATATGGCAATACTTGGATAAGTGAACCCAACAGTAATATTGCTTTAAGTATTATTCTAAAACCACACTTTATTCCTATTCAGCAACAATTTTATTTGAATAAGATTATTGCCCTTGCCGTAAGCGATGTAATGGGCAAAAATACTGAGGGGGTATCTATTAAATGGGCAAACGACATATTTATATATGATAAAAAAGTATCGGGCATTCTTATTCAAAATACGCTTTCACGCAATATTATAGATACCAGTATAATAGGTGTCGGCATTAATGTCAATCAACTGCGATTTGAAGGCTTGCCCCACGCTACTTCTTTAAGGTGTGAAACAAGAAAAGAATTCGATTTAGAACACATTGTAGAAAATCTTTGTCAAGCAGTTGAGCAACGGTATTTGCAATTGAAAAGTGGTAAATACGCGGATTTAGATGCCGAATATCTTTCCAAACTGTATCGCTTTGGCGCGGATGCGTTGTATCAATATCCGAATGGCACTTATTTTCAAGGTAAAATAGTTGGCATTTCAGATTCAGGAAAATTGATGATTGATAGTAAAGTGGGCTTAGAATATTTTAATATTAAAGAAGTGAAATTTATTATATAACCCATACCCCCTCGGTCATGTTTTCAGTGAGCACGTATTGCGTTATCCTACTTTACGTGACTTGAATACGCTTTAGCACTATAATTTTCAACAATTTTAACATTTTCTAAAAAAAAGATTAACCAAATTGTATAAATTTCGTTTTTCCTTATAATTTCGCATCCATAAAAATCTTAAATTTTTTTGTAAACCACTTTTTTAATTAAAAAAAAACGTTTGGCTAAAGTATTCAAATCCAATAGACCTTCAAACTTCCCTAAAAAAGAAGTCGAACCAGAGCATAAGCTCAACCTACTTATCAAAGCACCCGAAGTACGTATCGTTGGCGATAGTCTCGAAGAATTGAGCGAAATCGTTGGTGCAGACATTAAGCCGGGCGTTTATAATACCCAACTCGCTGTGCAATGGGCTGAAAAAGCGGAACTCGATCTCATCGAAATTACGCCTAACGCCATGCCGCCCGTTTGTCGAATTGCCGATTACAGCAAATTCCTCTATCAAAAGAAAAAACGCGAAAAGGAAATCAAAGCGAACACCACCAAAACGGTTATTAAAGAAATTCGCTTTACGCCCGAAACTGGCGAGCATGATATTGACTTCAAAGTCCGTCATGCAATCGAGTTTTTGCAAGAAGGTGCAAAAGTACGTGCCTATGTGCAGTTTAAGGGGCGTGGTATTACTTTCGTTGGTCGTGGTGAGTTATTGCTCCTAAAATTCTTACAAGCCTTAGACGAATACGGACAACCCGAAGGCTTACCCAAAATGGAAGGTAAGCGTATGTCTGTAATTGTCAATCCAAAAAAGAAAGGGAAATAATTTCTAATGGACAATGGACAATGGACAATTTGGGAATACTGTAAATTGTCCATTGTCCATTGTCCATTGTCCATTGTAAATTGTCCATTGTAAATTGTAAATTGTCCATTAGAAATTATTCATAAATTTTCTTTGTAAATTCGTGCAAAGGGTATATCTTTGCGCTTCATTTTTTAAAACGTTCATTCTCATGCCAAAAATTAAATCACTTTCGGGCGCGAAAAAACGATTTAAGGTAACAGGTAGCGGTAAAGTAAAGCACATGGGTGCTAACCACCGCCACTTAATGCGTAAAAAATCGGAAAAAGCAAAAGGTCGTACAATGGGAACTGGTATTGTTTCTGAAGTAGATACACCTCGCGTCAAAACTATGTTGGGATTGAGTAGCAATCATTAATCTGTTTTGAAAATTTTGTTTTCAAAATATGGGTTATCCATTTGTTATTTTAGTCTTAGTTCTTTTAAACTTTATTTTTTAACGAGAAAACAGAACAAAAGTGTTTTTTTCTAATGGACAATTTACAATGGATAATGGATGATTTTTACTATTATCAACTATCCATTTTCAAATATACATTACAAAAATCCTCTGTTTTGTACTAAAAATCAATCAATATGCCTCGTTCGGTCAATTCAGTGGCTTCACGTAACAGGAAGCGCAAAGTATTGAAAGCGGCTCGCGGATACTTCGGTGCGCGTTCAAAAGTATTTACCGTTGCAAAAAATGCGGTAGATAAAGCGATGAAGTACGCCTACACAGGTCGTAAATTAAAAAAACGTGCTTATCGCCGCTTGTGGATTGCGCGTATCAACGCAGCAGTTCGTCCTTTGGGTCTGAGCTATTCGGTATTCATTCACAAGTTAAGCGAAGCGAATATCAATTTGAACAGAAAAGTATTGGCAGACTTAGCGTTGCACAATGCAGATGCGTTCAAAGCAATCGTAGAAAAAGTGAAATAAATACTTTTTTTATGTATAAAAGGGAAATGGTTCGCGCTGTTTCCCTTTTTTTGTACTCTTATTTTTCATTTTGAAAGTATTTTGTCGTATCGAATGAATTAGGCACTACAAAGTACATTAATACTACTTTTTTACCCCCTTATTTAGGTTATATTTGTAAAAAGTTATGTTGCAAAATATAAATTATGGCAAAAACGTTTTACATTCTTAAATAAATAGTGTATTTTCGTAGTCTAATTTGCAATTTAAAAAACAAGCATCGTTCTACACTATAATTTTCAATTCAAAATCCAACGTTCGCATGAGAAAAATCGCATTTTTCATTGTCGCATTATGCCTTTCTTTTTATTCTTTTGCCCAGAATATCTATATCCGTTACGACGAAAGTTGCACCGATAAAATGGAATACCGTTTTGTTGCCGATGCCAACGCCGTACAATATAACACTTATCGCGTCAAAAATAATATTTGCTATAATATCTATCTTGAGACGGGTGTCGAAAGTCCGCTTATTCAGAGAAAAGCACCTGTCCAAATGATTGATTGTCAAAATATTACACTCGACCGTAATGATTTAGCGGCTATCAATAAAGGGCAACGTAAAGCCTATATAGTGAAGCAATTGGATAGCGGATGGGCTCTGTTCGCTATTGGGTCGGCTTCCAGTATGGCTTTTAATAATAATACAATCACATATATTAGCCCTAAATACGAATTGCAAGCGGATTTAGGAAACTACTCTGGTGAAAGCGTTTCTATACGCTACCCTTCGGAGGAGTCGGTATCTACGATATACTACTTGGGC
>JAYVKQ010000004.1:0-6670 GCA_043768285.1 Saprospiraceae bacterium
GCAGTCCGAACAAAGAAGCTGACCATGTTGCACGATTCGATTGTATCCGAGATTATATATGATGAAAAAGCACAACGGGCAAAAGGAGTTCGAGTTATCAATCAAAAAACGATGCAAGTTGAGGAGTTTTTTGCTAAGATTATTTTCCTCAATGCAGGGTCAATGAATACGGCGGGCTTGATGCTCAATTCTAAATCCAATCGCTTCCCAACGGGATTTGGTAACGACAGCGACCAAGTAGGGCGCAACGTTATGGATCATCATTTAGGTTCTGGAGCAACGGCAACTATTGAAGGTTTTGAAGATGATTATATGTTCGGGCAGCGTCCTAACGCACTCTATATTCCGCGTTTCCGCAATTGGGGCAGCGATAAACAATCCTATCTGCGAGGCTTTGGCTATCAAGGCGGGGCAAGTCGAACAGGGTGGGCGAGGGGTGCTGCTATGGACGGTTTTGGTGCAAGTTTTAAAGAAGATATGACGCAGCCAGGCAAATGGACAATTGGTTTTGGCGGCTTTGGAGAGGTATTGCCTAACCCTAACAATCGTATGTTTTTAGACCCCGAAAAAAAGGACAAATGGGGCGTTCCATTGATTGTTTTCGATGCAGCTTTTGGTGAAAATGAACTGGCTATGCGGAAAGATATCGTAAAATCTGCCATAGAAATGCTCGATGCAGCTGGTTTTAAAAACATAGCAGGTTACGACCGCCCAGAAGTCCATTTAGGTTTGGGTATCCACGATATGGGGACTGCCCGAATGGGACGAGACCCTAAAACATCTGTTTTGAATAGTTTTAACCAAGTACATGCGTGTAAAAATGTGTTTGCAACCGATGGGGCAGCTATGGCTTCTTCCTCTTGTGTCAATCCATCTATTACATATATGGCTTTGACGGCAAGGGCTGTGGATTATGCGGTATCGGAGTTGAAAAAGAATAATATAAAGTAGATGTTCTGTATTTCCCCTTTTGAAATATGTTTTTCAAAGGGGGAATATTACGGGTGTTCCAGAAATTAGAAAGTACAATGTCAATATTTTGTAAAAAAATAAAAATATATTTGCATTTTAAGAAGAATTATCACTTTATTTGCACATAAATTTTAACTAATATGCTAATTACATTTAAAATAAGTAATTTTCTTTCTTTTGATGCACAAATGGAATTTCTGATGCAAGCGGGTAGTGTGCGTGAACTACGACATCACTTAATCAAAGGGAAAGGGAGAAATGAAGTGGATATTCTCAAATCAGCTATTATCTATGGTGCAAATGCTTCTGGCAAATCTAATTTTATAAAAGCAATAGAATTTGCGAAGAATGTTATAGTAAATGGCTTATCTAAAACAACCACAGAAAATAAACATTTCCGTTTAGATAAAACAGCTGTAGAAAACCCAACACAATTTGAGTTTGAATTCAAGCATAATGGAAAAATGTATGCCTATGGTGTTGTCTTATCACTTAAAGACAGGAAAGTAAAAGAAGAATGGTTATTTGAGCTCTTAAAAACAACCGATAAGCCTATTTTTGAGAGGACTGTTCATGAAAATGGTAAATCATCCATAGAATTAAGCCTTAAATTAGATACAGAGGGTAAAAATCGTTTTGAAGTGTATAAAAAAGACATAAAAGATACCCAACTATTTTTATCCGAACTTAACGATAAAGATATTGATGATATCCAAAACGTACAATCTTTCAAAGATGCATTTGATTGGTTTAAAAATAGTTTAGTGATTATTTATCCAGATACGAAATTAAAAGGTTTAAGCTTTGTGGGTAATGATGAAGAAATGAAAAGTGCTTTTTGCTATTTTTTAGAAAAATTTAAGACTGGTGTGCAAGCTGTTGAAACAATAGAACAAGATATGGAAAGTAAACTTCCCAACAATTTACAGGAAGAAATTTTGAATGACTTAAATGAGAAAGGTGTTAAAGGCGTTTCAATTGGTATAGGAAAAAAAACATTTAATTTTTCAAAAAATGAGATTGGCGAGGTGAAAATGTTTAAACTAAATACTAAGCGACCTATAAAAAATTCAGACGAAATGGAAAGTTTTGAGATAGAGGAAGAATCTGATGGTACAAGACGTATTATGGACTTTATTCCTGCTTTAGTTGGCTTGGTGAAAACAAATAAAACGTATATCATTGATGAGATAGACAGAAGTCTTCACCCTGAATTAACGCAAAAAATATTAGATGTTTTCTTTTCAAATACAGATGGTATCGAAAGCCAATTAATAGTTACAACGCATGAATCAAGTTTATTAGACCTAAATTTATTGCGCCGTGACGAAATTTGGTTTGTAGAAAAAGATAAAAATGGTGCATCACACATGTACTCTTTGGAACAATTCAAACCTCGACATGATGCGGAAGTTCGAAAAGCCTATTTACAGGGTCGGTTCGGGGCAATTCCGTTTGTAGCCAATGTAAAAAATTTAGGTTGGTTAAAAGAAATATCAAAAAATTAATTCTTATGCCAAGAGAAGTAAAAGGCGTTAGTAAGCCAAAATCTAAGACTGAAGATACACGTCGGTATTTCGTCATAGCAAGCGAAGGTGCAGATACTGAACGTATTTACTTTGAAGGATTACAAGATAATATTACTGAACAAGGCATTTTAGATAGATTAATTAAAATTGAGTTCTTGAAACGTCAAACAGAAAAAGAACGCAAAAAAAGCGCACATTCATTGGTGATAAAAGAGTTGGATAAGTATAAAAAAACATACCGTTTAGATGAAAGAGATGAAATGTGGTTAGTCGTTGATAGAGATAAGTAAAATAACCCCACTAAAAATATTGTTGCTGTTTCTCAACTTTGTGAACAAAAAGGTTATTTTATGGCTTTGAGTAATCCTAATTTTGAGTTATGGCTTTTACTTCATTTAAAAGATTTAGCGGAATATTCACCAGAGCAATTAAATGATTTATTTAATAGCAAGAAAATTAATGCGTCAAAAAATATATTTGAAATTGAATTGTCTGGTTTACTTGAAGGTTATAATAAATCAAAATATGCAATAGAAAAAATTTTACCTTATATGCAATTAGCTATTGAGCGAGCTCGTATCCTTGATAATAGACCCGAAGATAGATGGATTGAAGGGAAATTAGGTACAAGAGTAAGAGTGTATCGTTTGGTAGAAAAGATTTTAATAATTTAATTCTAAACAAAACCATGCAAATCGCCATACACAACTGGATGCGAGCTGAAACCATCGAAAAAACGGTGAAACGCATCGCCAAATTAGGCTACGATAAAATCGAAATTCAAGGCACACCTGAACTATACGATACGGCTAAAGTCAAAAAACTACTCGATGAACACAATATCGGTTGTTGGGGGTCGGTGACTTTGATGCTGGGTGAGCGCAATCTTTTGGCAAAAGATAAAACGCAACGTGCCAATTCCGTGCAATACGTCAAAGATGTTGTCCGCATGGTACACGAATTGGGCGGCACAATGGTATCCGTTGTACCTGCTACTGTTGGTAAAATTATTCCCGATGGTTGCCCCGATGAAGAATGGGCATGGGCAGTAGAAGGCATGAAAGAGATTTATAATTATGCTGAAAATTTGGGGATAAAAATAGGTATTGAACCCATTAACCGCTTTGAAACTTATTTTATCAATAGGGGAGACCAAGCCTTAGCCTTAGCGGAAGCCGTGGGACCCAATTGTGGTGTCTGTCTGGATACATTTCACATGAATATTGAAGAAGAGGATATGTTTGCCGCTATCCGCAGAGCAAAAGGGCGTTTGGTCGGTTTTCATGTAGCCGATAACAACCGCATGGCTCCGGGTATGGGCACAATTAATTGGCGAAAAGTTATTAAAACACTTCAAGAAATTGGTTATGATAAAATATTGTCGGTTGAGTTTTGCTCCCCTTTAGACCGCACACCTGCCAATCCTTATCCCAATTCTATTGAAATAAATCCCAAAGGATTGAGCGCAGAGCAAAAGAAATTTTTGGAAGACCACGGTAGCTCTGCGGTGACGGAGGCGTTTTATTCTATGCTTTCTAAAAAATCTATTCGGAAATTGCGCCCGTTGATTTGATAAAGACCCCCTCAGTATTTTGCATAAAAAGCCTTAAAAATGTCATATTTTCAAGGCTTTTGGTGTTATATTACAAGACATATTTTTAAGAAAAAGTCAATGTTTGTTTATCAAAATTGAAGCAAAGGTTTCTTTGGGTCAAAATATCCATACCTAATATGCCTGCATAGTTTGACATAATACCGTATTTGATTTTATACTTCTTTTATCCTACGCAAAGGACCTATTCGTCTTGGTGGTGGGAGTTTTCCGACATAAAACATAGTGACTTTTTTAAAAGGCGCACGGCGTTCCCCGCCTTCCATACTGACAATACGTTTGTCGGTATGATGTGCGATAACAACCCTTTCTAAGACATCCATGCCATTAAAAACAGGGTTGCCTAAAACAACCCATTGATTAGGATAGCGAACTTCTATCTCCGCCATTTTTAGAACCTCCGTTTCCATTGTTGTTACCATAAGGTCAATTTTTAAATTAAAACCAAATATAAACCTATTTTTGTTCAAATGCGTCAATATAGTGCGTAAGCTGTCAAATTATCAGTCAAATTCATCTATCTTATTCTTTTTTGCCCTCGTCTTTTTTGCTTGTAGCTTGGTCATCTGCCCCTTTTAAGTAGGTAGGCAAATTAAGTCCAGCCATATTAAACAAGTCATTGAGAGGCGGCACCGTTTTCATCATGCCAGACACAAAATTAGCTGTCGTGCCGTTTTCGCCTTGCCCGTTGCCAGAATCCCAAACAGTAATCTTGTCAATTTTAATGTTTTTAACAGCTTCCACTTGCGTCCGAACAAGCTCTGGTAATTTTTCAATTAAAAGCAATTGGAAGGCTTTGTTTGGGTCACCACCTGCTGCTGCAACAACTTCCTTGTAGCCTTCTGCTTGTTTGGTCAATATTTCAAATAAACCTTTTGCCTCTGCTTCCATTTTAGCAAAAATGGCATCCGCTTCCCCTTTTGCATTTTCTCTGATGGTTTCTGCGGCGGCTTGGGCTTCAATAATGGCTCTCTGTTTTGCTATTTCGGCAGGTATCACGATATTGGCAATTTGTGTAGAGCGTTCTCTTTCGGAACGGGCTAATTCGGCTTTTTGCTCTGCTACATAAGATTCCTCCAAAGCTCTGGCTTGTTGCACTTTTTCAGAGGCTAAGGCAGTTCTCAATGCTTCTGCTTCTTTTTCTCTTCTATTGGCTTCTGATTGTGCAATGGCAATTTTAGCTTCGTTTTCACCCTTGATGGCAATGGCATTCGCTTCCGAAGTTTTCACCCTTGTGTCTCTTTCTGCTTCTGCTTTTCCAATCGTTTCATCTTTGATGGCAGTTGCAATACTTATCTCTTTATCCTTTTGCGTAATGGCAATTTTTACGTCTCGCTCTCTATTCGTTTCGGCAATTTGAACGTCTTTTTCTCTGTCGGCGATAGCCTTTCCTGTTTCTCCAATTTTCAATTGTTCCGCAACACTAATTTTGGCTTCGTTTATCGCTTTTGCGGCGGCTTCTTTACCTAAAGCTTCGATATAACCCGATTCGTCTTTAATGTCGGTAACGTTCACATTGATTAATTTCAAGCCGATTTTCTTTAGTTCGCTGTCAACATTTTTTGAAATATTATCGAGGAACTTATCACGGTCTGAATTGATTTCTTCGATGGTCATAGTTGCAATGACCAAACGTAACTGCCCAAATAAAATATCTTTTGCCAACTCTTGTATGTTTTCAGAATGCATCCCCAAAAGCCTTTCTGCGGCTGTATTCATACTGTCAGGTTCAGTTGAAATAGCGATTGTGAACCGACAAGGCACATCTACGCGAATATTTTGGCGGCTTAACGCATTTGTTAGGTTCGCCTCAATGGATAAGGGTTTTAAATCTAAAAAGGCATAATCTTGAATGACGGGCCATATAAAAGCACCACCACCGTGGATACATTTTGCGGACGTGCCGCCTGTGCGTCCATAAACAACGAGTATTTTGTCCGAAGGACAGCGTTTATATCTGGATACTAAAGCTAAAACGGTGACGAAAAGAACGACTGCCGCAACGACAATGATGATTATTGGAGACATACTATTGAAATTAAATTGTTTCTACTATAAGGATATTGTTATTTTCTATTCTTAAAACTCTTACGACTGACCCCGATGGTATTTTATCGTTTTCAGTCATGGCTTCTAATTCGTGAAATGCACCGTTTACACTAATCATTATTTTTCCTTTTCCCGTTTTATTTTCAGGAATTGTCAAGTAAACTTCTGCTGTTTTATTGAGTGTGTTGGTAATTTTAAAAGAATTGTTTTCCGCTAATTTTTGGATTTCTCGTATGATGACGAAAAACAAATAGACAAACAAAGTCCCAACCCCCAATGATACGATGATAAGGTAGGGTTTGTTAGAAATAGTTGTATAAAAAGAGATGCCCGTCCAACTAAAACCTAAAAGAAAATTTATCAAGTTTCTGAATGAAAAAAACTGGAACGGCATGTCAGCGTGGCTTACATCGCCGTCAAAATCTGCGACTGTTCCGTCCGATGCGCCCGCACCCACAAAGGTCATAATTGTCTGAAGAATAAAAATTAAACTGGTTGGAATGGCTAC
>JAYVKQ010000005.1:0-4254 GCA_043768285.1 Saprospiraceae bacterium
ATATCGCTTTTTGACGTGCCAACGTATTGCTATCGCCGTATATCAAACCGATATGACTGTCCAATAATTTGTAGCCTTGCGGTGTAATGGTGCCGCCAAAAGTTTCCCAAAGACACTCAATAGCACCCTTGTATTCGGGGCTGCCCACGGGTGCATCGAGGTCGCCCACGATGATTTTTACGGGGTCGCCGCTATCGGGGCGTATCACCACTTTGCCGTTGCGGGCCATGATTTTGTCCTTCAATTTGGGCATAAAATCAGTAATAACTTGCCAAAAATCCCATGTATCAGCCACAATTGAGACAATACCTGCGGGATATACTTCCGTAATCAAGCGGTCAAAAGTGCCTATTTCGTTATCTTTTGTCCCCATAGCCATTACTGAATGTTCAGTGGCCGATACACTACCCCCAATTAATTCCTTTTCACAATCCGCATTGTAATATTGCTCCAAAAAATCAATTGCAGGAATGGTATCCGTACCCGCAAAAGAGAGCAAATGCCCTGCGCTACTCATCACCGCATCTTCAATACCCGACATACCTCTGAACGAAAAATCGTGTCCTTGCCAAGCGATAAAACTGTGGTCGTCGCCCACGGTTTCGTCCGCATATTGGGTGAATGTTTTGAGATAATGAAAAGCCGTTGTAGCCGATGTACAAGGTTTCCACAAAATGGTACTTGTTAGCGTTTCTAACATATTTGTCAACCAAAAAAATTCTGGTTTGGTATTTTTTATGGTAAAAATCGGTACTTTCATAGGTACTAATGCACCCTCTGGCAATGCCTTGATTTCAAGTGGCAAATAACCCAAATCGTGCAAATCGGCGATGTGGTCGAAGGGAATACTGTCTTTTCCTAAATAGTTATCAATGCGGCGAGCGTACATCCGCAAGGCCTCTTCCTTCGGCATTTTGAAGAAATTATCATCAAATTGACGCATCAAATATTCTTTGATAAAATATTGTAAACCAAAGAAAACGATATGGTCGCTGCCTTCCACCCGTGATTTACGGGGTGTCAAGTTGGAATACACCAAAGTTGTGCCTTCGGGATATTGAAATTTGTGTCCGACTTTGTAGCCGTCTTTTAGTAAAATGGGAGAAGTTCTCATATTTCGAATAATTTGTAAGATTTGACAACTTTTCAAAAGTTGTCAAATCTGTGAAAGTGATTAAATTTCAAACAATAAACCTTTGTTAATCAATGCATTATACTTCATTTTATCAAAAGAAAACAAATCGGCGGAGCGACCTTTGCCGCCCGTGTGTCGAGTGCCGACTTTTTTCAAAATATCAAATTCCATGATGCGCTTATAGAAGTTGCGGCGGTCATATTGCGCTTCCAAAATGGTTTCATATACGTTTTGCAAATCGGTCATCGAAAATTCTGCGTCCAATAATTCAAAACCAATGGGTTGCCAGAGAATTTTAGTTTTCAAACGTTGGATAGCCACTTGCAAAATATCAGCATGGTCAAAACCCAAATAGGGGCAATTTTTCCAATCAAACCATTGAACATCATGGGCGGCTGACCCCGCTATCACATCAAATTTTGTCGGATTGACTAAGGCAAAATAGACAATGGACAATACCCGCCCACGAGGGTCACGCTGTAAGGCATCAAATGAGTATAATTGCTCCAAAAACACATCTTGTACGCCCGTTTTGTCGCTCAAAACCCGTTTTGCGGCTTGCTCAAAGGTCTCGTCCATGCGCAAAAAACCACCTGGCAATGTCCATGTATTGGCAAATGGTTCTTCTTTTCGGTTCAATAATAGTACCGATAGTTGCTTGTCGTGATACCCAAAAATCACGTTATCAACGGTGACAGAGGGTCTTGGATATGTATCGAGTTCTGATGTCATTTTTTAATTTGTGTAATTTATACGCAAATATATAGACATAGTTTTTACATTGTCAAGTATTTTGTGTTATTTTTACGCATAATACTTTTTTATTTTATACCCCCTCAGTATTTTGCTCTCTTTTCAGAAACTTTTTTATTTTTGTATCATGAAAAACTACAACCAAACCGACTATGAAAAGAGAGGACGGCTACGCATTAGACCCTAACTATAAATCTGATGTTGTGACCTTTAAGTTCACAAGTATTGGGGATAAAAGGGAAATAGAAAAAATTATTGAATTTAGTAAAATACCAAATAGTCTTAATCGTTGGAATTTAGGTTTCGGTGATGTCAAAGGAGATGATTGGGAAGATGATGTTATATCAGATAATAACGATTTGCGAAAAGTATTGCAGACCGTTGCTAATGGCGTATATGAATTTTTGGAAACATATCCAGATGCACAACTTCTAATAGTGCCATTAGATAAACAAAGGTAACTACTATATAACAGGGTTTTTCAACAAAAATGGCGTGATATTGAACCGCTTTTTGAGGTCACAGGTTGTTTCAATATTGAAAAAAACTCAAAGTTTGAACCATATAATCCAAGAAAGCTGTATGATTATTTTGTAGTTAAGCAAAAAATACTATTTTTGATTAAAATATAAATCTATGAAAGAAATTGATTATATCGAAGATGCCATAAGCAATTTAAAAATAGAACCACCCAAAACCAATTCAGTAAAATTGGTACAATTAAATAATACTGTGGAAACAGTAGAAGCTCGTCAAAAGAGGTATTTGAGGAAAAAGTACCGCCTTGCCTTACAGTTTTCAGCATTTATGGATTTGCAGGAATTGGCAAAAACCCACCCTGAATGGGGTGCAAAAGATGTTTTAGTAGAAATTATGAAAGATTATTATTCGGATTTCCCTGCCGAATTAGTGCTTGAAATGTCGGCGTATATCGTAACCGAATGGGAGAAAATAAAGGCTTCTAAAAAAGAGTTGGTTCTGACTTGATTTTTTACCCCCTCAGTATTTTTTCCAAAAACATACACCTATATATGTGTGCTACTACACTTTAGGTAGAAAAATGCACTTCTTTAACTACCACACAATAGTTATACTTTCCAAAACAAAATTTTCTTATCTCAAAATTACCATTAAAGAGTAAAGCAAAGCGCGTTAAATGGTACTACCTTTGTACCTGTAAATATAACGTACTATTTGAAAAAAGGAATACCCTCCGACTGCGACCTCCCGCGCTTAATTCTTTTTTTCGTTTTCAATTTAATATTAACGGAACAGCGTTCCGTTGCACCATACGAACTAAAACTAACAACGAATATTCATTTAAACTATGATTAAATACTTATTGCTTTTGATAGGCATAGCTGTGGGTAGCCTTGTTTTTGGGCAAGTCAATAACCCACAATTCAATATACAGAAAGTCAAATACCGATTAGATTCTTTGGATTATAGCATCAATACTGCCTCGCGGGTGGAGTTGCAAAATCAATTTATGAGTAGGGTTGTCTATTCATCAAGGGATTATGGTGTAAAAGGGTTTGGTATGTCAAGCCAATTGTCGCTGATGCACAAAAGCGGTTTTTGGCTCAATACCACGGGATATTATTGGGAAGGCACAAAAGAAAAATTTCCAAAAATTGATATTGGCGGCGGTTTTTCAACAGCTCTGGATGAGCGTTTGAGTGCTTCGATTGGGTATAGTCGGTCTTTGTATTTTGGTAGGTCAGAAGCGGAGTTGACGTGGGCAATTAAGGATATGTTTTCAACCTATTGGACAATTGACGTGGGGTTTATGGGTATATCGCCGTCTTTTTATTATTTGGTAACAAAAGCGGAAAACACGGCGCAATTTGCTGTGACGGCTTCTAAATATAAGGAATTGCCGCGCCCTTTCTTAGGCGGCAAGTTGATTTTTGAACCCAATGCAACACTTATGTTGTCTTCGCGTGACCGTTATTATGCCTTGCAACCCGATAAACCTTCGGGTAAAATTGTGCGGGTGATTAACTACGAAGCGGTGTTGCCTATCACTTACAAGCGCGTAGGGGCATATAGTTTTACGGCGCGTTTGCATTGGACGCTGCCCGTCAATGTTCTGTCATTTGATGGGGCAGAGGAGAATAAGTCGTTTTTTTATTATACGGCGAATGTGAATGTGCTTTTGTGGCATAAGAAGGGGAAAAGGAAGTAAGAGAGATATTACACAGAGGTTATCAGAGAAGACACAGAGTTTTAATAAATTTTGTGGGAAATACTGAGGGGGTACATATTGATAAAGCAAATTGATAATCAATAAATTATAAAATCAATAATCACATAACCAGCATTTTTACATAAGGGCAAAAAAGGCATTTGTACATTAATTTTGG
>JAYVKQ010000006.1:0-2709 GCA_043768285.1 Saprospiraceae bacterium
ACCTATCACCTATCACCTATCAACTATCAACTATCAACTATCAACTATCAACTATCAACTATCAACTATCAACTATCAACTATCAACTATCAACTATCAACTATCATCTATCATCTAATTTTTTTAACTTTAAAATTCATAAAACAATGTCAAACAATATTTTAACTGATTTTCAAAAAATACTGAGGGGTCCAAATGGCACTATCTTTTTTGTCGTTATTGGTATCGCTTTGGTTTTATTCATCCTCAAAATACTACCCGCGTTGATGTGGTTAGCCGTGATTGGTGGACTGGCGTTTCTGGCTTTTCGTTTTTTTGAAAAGAAATAAAACGGGTGTCATTAGGAACACGGACGACGCGGATTAGACGGATTTACACGGATTTTTTTAAAAAACAACGTTCAAAAAAAAATCCGTGTAAATCCGTCTAATCCGCGTCGTCCGTGTTCCTATTATTTTAATTTAAAGTCTCAATATTCACATTACACAATATATAGTATCTATGAAATCTATTTTACCTTTTTTAGTATGCGCCTTCGCTATCGCTGCCTGTGGCGGCGAAGAACAGCAACAACAACAAACCGAAGACCGCGTACAAACCCAAGATATTAGCCGTGATGGCGCAATTGAAACGGTGGTTTCTACCGAAAATGATACCATTAATAATAAGGTGTTACTCATCACGACCCATAAAGTGTGGCGCAGCAATACCCTCGTTAATGAGTTCCGAAAAGTGGATACCATCCCTTCGCTGCATACCGCAACGGAGAAGAAAGACTATGAATTTTATATTACAGTCAAGTAGAGAGGTCAATTACACAGAGTTAAGGAGAGAAGACACAGAGTTTCACAGAGTTTTTTTTTATTTAAAATTTCTCTGTGAAACTCTGTGTCTTCTCTCCTTATCTCTGTGTAATACTTTTCTAACCAATCACAAACATGAAAAAATCAAAAATAGTAAAACTTGCACTTATCACGGCTGTGTTAGCCACGTGCGATAAGGCAGATGCCCAAAATGGCGCATCGGGCAGTTGGGACGAAAACGCCGACAAAACCAAGACTGAGAAAAAAGTCTATATGCGCTCCGATACTTCCGCAAAATATACCCGCACGCACCACCACAGTGGTATGGGTACATTGTTGTGGTTTTATGCCTTCCGTTCCTACGGTATGGGGTCAGGCTTAGGCTATCAACGGCAGGGTTTTTATTCAGGCGGCTTATCTCGTTCCTCGAATGTAGGGTCAAATCCTGTTAAAAATGGGATTGCGCGGAATGGCTTTGGTGGTCGTGGTTTTAAGGCATCTTCTTAATATAGCCAAGGAAGGCAAGTTGTTTAGGAAACTGATTTTGAAGATGTATTAATTTTTTTTTCAAAAAAATATTAATACATCTTCAAAATCAGTTTCCTAAACCGCAATATATGCTACCCCCTCAGTATTTTCTACAAAAACAGTCTAATATTCCATCAAAATATATGCAAAGAATAAAACTACAACCCCGCCCCGATTGGCAACAAAAAGTAGAAAATCTCGGCTTTGGTTATCATACGATGGACGGCACGTATTGGGACGAAAGTGCCTATTATCAATTCTCGATGGCAGATATTGAGCGCATAGAAACAGCCACTAACGAACTGTGGCAAATGTGTCTCGAAGCCGTTGAACACGTCATTTCTACTAAAAAATACGATATTTTTCACATTCCCCATTGGTTTATTCCGCATATCGAAAGCACTTGGGAAAACGATGCGCCTGCCATTTACGGGCGTTTTGATTTTAGTTTCCAAAATGGTGTGCCCAAAATGTTGGAATTTAATGCCGACACACCGACTTCGCTTTTTGAAACGGGCGTGGTGCAATGGAATTGGCTCGAAGAACGCTTTCCGAAGGCTGACCAATTTAACTCGGTGCATGAAAAATTGATTGAAACGTGGCGATATTTGAAACGCTATATGTATCACGGCACGGTGCATTTTACCTGCGAAAAAGAGAATTTGGAAGACCTCACAACGGTGGAATATCTCCGCGATACAGCCATACAAGCGGGTCTGCAAACCAAATTGATATTCCTTGACGACATCGGTTGGGATATTGAAAACGCTAATTTTAAAGATGTAGAAGAACAAACAATTCGAAATATTTTCAAGCTATATCCGTGGGAATGGCTTGTTGATGACGATTTTGGCGGCAATATCCCCAACGATAGGATGAAGGCGCACTGGATAGAACCAAGTTGGAAAATGATTTTGTCGAATAAAGCAATTCTCCCTATCTTGTGGCAACTTTTTCCGAACAACAAATACCTTCTACCCGCTTATTTTGATAGTGTGGACTTGAAAGATTATGTCAAAAAGCCCATTCTCTCCCGCGAAGGGGCGAATGTAACGGTGGTCAAAAACAACCAATACGTCACGCATACTGAGGGGGTCTATGGCGAGGAAGGTTTTATATATCAACAGCTATGTCCCCTGCCTGAGTTTGATGGCAATTATGCCCTCGTTGGGTCTTGGGTGATTGGGCAGGAGGCGGCGGGGATTGGGATTAGGGAAGCTAATTCGCTTATTACGGATAATGGTAGTCGGTTTGTACCACATATAATTTTATAAATTTAAACTAAGTACATGACAAAAAAGGCTTTTCCGCCAAGTTACCTATATTGTGGGTTCTCACATCCGTAATATATGGCAACAAAAGCGAAAAAGCTGGCTAA
>JAYVKQ010000007.1:0-3075 GCA_043768285.1 Saprospiraceae bacterium
TCACATTCAAACCCTTCGGGTTTGTAGCAAGTGTGCCTGCACACTACCCCCGATTGCATCGAGGGTTACTCACATTCAAACCCTTCGGGTTTGTAGCAAACATTAAAGCGCGTCTTTGGTATCAAACCCTATTGCGCACGACATAAATTGGACGGTATATTTGACCAAATTATTTCTTTAGCCTTACTAATTACTGCTCTGCGGCATAAATCGCAGCCCCGATAATCCCTGCGTTATTCAGCAATTTGGCAGGTACAATTGGCGTATCTAATTTCAGTTTCTTTTTAAATTCATCGAAATATTTACTTGAACCACCGCCTAATATGATAAGGGCGGGTTGCAAATAGAGGTCAATATGTTGCAAATATTCATTGAAGCGACTACCCCATTTTTTCCACGACAAATCTTCACGTTTTTGGGCTGAACTGGCGGCATAATGCTCCGCTATCATCCCATTTTTTAGGAGAATATGCCCAAATTCGGTATTGCGCACGATACACCCATCCGTAAATAGGGCAGACCCTAAGCCTGTTCCAATCGTAATGAGCACAACAGTCCCCATTTTGCCTTTGCCAACCCCAAAGCGCATTTCTGCCATGCCTGCAGCGTCGGCATCATTGACGACTATGGTTTCGCAACCTGTGGCATTTTTAACAATATCGGGTACATTACAGCCTATCCATGTCTTGTCTAAATTAGCTGCCGTAGAAGCTATGCCATTTTTAATAACCGATGGAAAGCCCATGCCAATACGCCCTTTATAATTGAAGTGCTGCAAAATTTCATTTATAGCGATAGCCGCATTTTCGGGCGTGCTGGGTTGTGGCATTTCTACACGGAAACGCTCGGTAAGGAGTTCGCCCGTTTTGGTATCTACCAATGCACCTTTAATGCCCGATGCGCCTACGTCTATGCCTAATATTTTGTCTTGTTTCATTATCAAAATTGATTATTTGATGACAAATTGGGGCAATGAAGCACCCCCTCAGTATTTTTAGTATTAAAATTCTATTTTGGCACTCTTAAAAAACTAAAATTTATTTTTCATGCACGGCAAGACAAGAGGCTATTTTTGATTTTCTTTTTATGGCGCGGCTCGCGCCATAAAAAGAAAATCAAAAACCTTCTTAGAATTTTTAATAGTACTAAAGTGTCAAATAAGAATTATTTAATAACCCGGATTTTCATTTTTACATCTTTCATGGGTCTATCGCGTCCATCTTTGGCGCCCTCAGCAATTTTATCAATCACGTCCAAACCTTTGACAACATGACCATAAACGGTATATTCTCTATCCAAAAATGGTGTGCCACCTACTTCCATATAGGCTTTGCGCTGTTCGGGTGTATAGCGAATACCTTTTTGGCTTTCAACCATATCCAATTGCTCGGCAGTCCATTTTTTTCCATGTACAATATAAAATTGCGAACCACTCGATTCTTTTTTAGGATTATTACTCCGCGCTGCCGCTAAAGCACCTTTGACGTGAAAAAGGCTGTCTATAAACTCAGCTGGTATGCGGTAATCAGGACCACCGCCCCCCAATTGTACCTCTCTCCCTGCCCCACGGCTTTGAGGATCGCCGCCTTGTATCATAAATTCGTTTATGACGCGGTGAAAAATTAATTCATCATAATAGCCCTCATCGGCGAGTTTGATGATATTATCGCGGTGCAGTGGTGTTGAATTGTTTAAAGTTGCCACCATCGTCCCGAATTCGGTTTCGATTTCAATCATGCACTCCAAAGGCGCATTAACAGTTACTTGTTGTTTCGATTCGCTCATTTTTTTCCCTTTATACGCTTTTAAGATAACTATATAATTGCCAGACCTGCGATAGATGTGCTTAGCTGCCGAGTCGGTAGCCGTTTTGCCATCACCGAACTCCCATACATAGCGGTCTGCCTTTTTTGAATTGTTTTGAAAAGAGACTTTCGCGGGGGCAGTCGTTTCCGATTCTTTGATAAGAAAATTAGAAATCGGTTTTGAACATGAAGAAAAAAATAAAATACTTAGGAATAGTATGTTTAATACTTTAATTTTCATTATTTTATAAATATTTTAATTTTTAGATATTTAAATAATATGCAATGAGCGACAAAAATATAAAAATATACGATTAGTTTATCCTTTTGGTGCTTTTTGATGAGTGTATTTAAAAATAAAAAACAGCTTTCAAAATGAATTATTTCTATGAAAACGCTGTTATTATAAATAGAACAGAATTCACCAATTGTATAACTCAGAAATGACCAAAATTATCACCGCCATCATTATGCTTGCTGCCGTTTGGAATATGGATAATAGCTTCGTTATTCTCAAAATGAAACTCATTATTGGGATTATTCTTTTGATTGGGGGCTATCTTCTCTATGGTTCTAAATTTTTAAAAGAGGAGTAAAACGAAGGAAAACTGAATACTTAACGAAATAAAAAAGTCCCAAATGTTCAACAGAACTTTCGGGACTTTTTTTTGTATCAAAATTGTAATAATTATGTATGACGAATACCTAATTTCTCACAAATAGCACGGTAGCGCGCGATGTCTTTGTCATGCAAATATGCCAACAAACGCTTACGCTTACCAACCAAGTGCAACAAAGCACGACGGCAAGAGTGGTCTTGCTTATTGGTTTGGAGGTGCTTAGAAAGTTCTTCGATGCGGTAAGTAAACAACGCTACTTGACCTTCGGCAGAGCCAGTGTTTTTCTCACTGCCACCATGTGTGCTGAATATACCAGCGATTTTTTCTTTTTGCAGATAAATTGCCATGATTTTTTTTAATTTTTACCAAATGCGATTACGGAAATCTGTTTTAGCGGGCGCAAAGGTAAGTATTTTTATGAATATTCCAAAATTAAAATAGATAAAAGAATATGGAATACTGATTATTGATTGATGATTTATGAAGGTGCTTCATAAATCATCAATCAATAATCAGTATTTAGTATTCGTTATTCATGCGAATAATGGGTTGGAAAGCCCTGTTAGGTAGGCTGTCCAAAGTAGATGACTACGAAGCGTTTGGCATCATAACCAACTGAAAATCAATTAGTTAAATTCAAGCATAAAGTT
>JAYVKQ010000008.1:0-5742 GCA_043768285.1 Saprospiraceae bacterium
AATCAGTGTCATCTGTGGTTAATTTATGCGCTATGCAGAATTGCTGTCGAAAACTATTTCTCACCTCTAAATGATTGATAATGAATATCTTAAAAAAAATCGGTATTGGTTTAGCTGCGCTTATCGGCTTATTTCTCGTAATCGCATTATTTATGAAAAAAGATTACGCAGTTGAAAAAGAAATCGTCATCAATAAACCCGAAGCACCCGTTTTTGAGTACATAAAAAGTCTTAAAAATCAAAAAAATTGGAGCACTTGGGAGCAATCCGACCCTAAAATGACGAGCACCTATACGGGTACAGATGGCACTGTGGGCTTTACACACTCTTGGAAAAGCGATATGATGGGCGATGGCGAACAAGAAATCAAGCGCATTACGGAGGGGGAGCGCGTAGATACCGAATTGCGTTTCATGGGTTTTTGGGGCTCATCTGCACCCGCTTATTTGGCAACTGAAGCCATGGATAGTACAAAAACCAAAGTCAAGTGGGGTATGAGTGGCACTATGAGTTACCCTATGAACGGGATGGGGCTTTTTATGAGTATGGAAGATATGATAGGTACTGAATATGAAAAAAGTCTTGTTAATCTTAAAGGTATATTGGAAAAGTAATTACTTAGTGGATTGTTTTTGTAAAAATACTGAGGGGTAGGTGACTGACGCTTTGGAAGCGTCAGTCACCTATCAGGCACCTCATAACTTATACTTCATCACTCATAACTCAAATGCTATGGCATACGATACACACCTCGCAGATCGCATCAGGCAAGTATTAACAGAAAAACGGGCTGCCAACATCGAGGAAAAGAAAATGATGGGCGGCTTGACTTTTATGGTCAATGATAAAATGTGCATCGGCATTGTTAAAAACGACCTGATGGCACGTATTGACCCCGATTGGCACGAAGAAGCGATTAGTCTCAACGGTTGCCGTACAATGGATTTTACGGCAAAACCCATGAAAGGCTATGTTTTTATTAACCCAGAAGGCGTTGATGCGGCAGATGACCTCGATTTTTGGATACAAAAATCTTTGGACTATAATCCCAAAGCTAAGGCATCAAAGAAGAAAAAGTAAAAACTCCCTATTTTTGATAACTAAACTTCAACACATTCCCTTGTTCAACCTTCCCTTTTTCATTTGATATATACAAATTATTTTGACTATCAAACGCAATGCCTTCGGGTTGTTCAAAAATATCTGCCGGTAGATGATAGGCTTGCTTAACTTTCCAATTGAGGTCAGTTATAACCAAGACACTGTTGTGGGCAGATAGGATATACCACTCGTTTGTTTTCTTGTTTTTAGCCAAAGACGAGGGTAAAAAATTGTTCTTTTTAATATCGGTTTTGGCTTCAATCGCTTTTACATCAATCGTGAAAGAGCCATTAAAACTGATTTTTCCATCGGCAGCCATCTTTAATATATAGCCAACGGCTTGCTTATTTTTCTTCGCATCTTTGCACTCTTTGCAGAGGGCGTAAAGGGTTTGGGTTGCCTCATCTGCATATAAGCCTTCATATTCTCCCTCTGGCAATAAGCCTTTGATTTCCAATATATTATCTTGCTTTTTTGTCTTAAAAATACTGAGGGGTATGTCCATTATTGAACCATTGCTTTTTAAAACAAAGGCTTTGTCTTTACAAAAAGCAATATCTTCAAAATCACCTTTTTTTGAAAAATTAATACCCTCACTTTTTACCTCCTTATTCAAAGGAAAAGAAAAAAGTAGCCCTTCTTCATCTTGCACGGCATATAGTGTATCCTTTTTCCCATTTATAAAAGTAATACCTGATATTTCATCTAAAACGGTAGGCATTTGATATATAGTCGGCTTTGATAAATCGTAGTGCATAGACTGTCCTAATGCCAAATCTGAGGGGAGTAATCCTTGATTTTGTTCTTTCTGTTGCAATGTATCTACCTTATTCTTTGGGTTGAGGTCGGCATCATGTTCTGGAACAAATTCAATTTGACGTTCTTTCGCTTGTTGTGGTTGTTGCGCCGTTTTGGGTTCGCAAGCAGTAGAGAGCGTGATGAATATAAGCGATAGTAAGGGAAAGGTAGATTTCATTGTTTGCTTTATGAATGATGAAAAAAGATGCAATGATAACGCATACAGCGACCCCCTCAGTATTTTGACATTTTTTTTATACAGGATAAAGCGTTTTGACTATTTTTACGCATCTATATGTTAGCTAATTAATTTTAGTAATAATTTTGGTAGCTACTAATTACACGAATGGACACTAATTTTTTTTACATATATAGTTAATTCTACTTTGGCACTCTAATAAAACTAAGATTAGTTTTTCATGCTTGGCAGAGCGAGGGGCTGTTTTTGATTTTCATTTTATAAAAAATTGGAAATCTTTTATAAAATGAAAATCAAAAACCTTCTTGGATTTTTTTAAAATATTAAAGTGCCAAAGTATAATTATTTACACGTTACTATGTAGGGTTTTAAATATGTTTTAAAAAATTAGTGTCCATTCGTGTAATTAGTGGCTACGTATTTTTCAATAACCAATCGTGTTAAAAAACAAGCAAAATGAAGAACAATATAATGCTTTTTTGTCTCTTGCTCTCCCTTTCTGTTTTCAGTCAATCTGCTAAACGAGATACGGGCATATTAAATGGTGCTATGTACGAGATTTTAATTCCAGATGCGTGGAATAAAAAACTCGTCATGTATGCGCACGGCTACGAACAGGTAGGCACGCCACATACAATGATGGGCAAAAACCCTGTTTTGGATGTGTTTTTAGAAAAAGGATTTGCGGTGGCGCGTTCTACATATAGCCGTACAGGTTGGGCATTGCCCGAGGGCGTTGATGATACCGAGAAGTTGCGCCAAATGTTTATCAAAAAATATGGTAAACCCGATTCTACATTTATGACGGGTCACTCGATGGGCGGCGGTATCACGGTGGCGACTATTGAGAAATATCCTAAAATATACAATGGCGGGTTGGCATTATGTCCCTTATCGAGCCGACCATACCTACAATTGAAAGGCGCATTTGATTCGTATGTGACGTTTAACGCGCTGTTCCCCGGTTTTTTACCACCGATTGCGGAGGTGATGAGTGGCAAGGCTGCGCCCGTGTTTAGTGCTGATTTTAGGCAAAATATAGGCAAAGCAATGGGTTTTATCAATATGATTAAACAAATGAAGCCCGATGCCTTAGCCAAGTTTGCAGAAAATAGAAATCTGAAAATGGATGATTTGCCATTCAATTTGGTGTTTTTAGACGGGGTTGTCCGCGATATAGCGGCGCAATCGGGGGGCAATCCTTTTGACAATACCAATACTTTTTATCAAGGTTTTCCAGATGATTGGGAGATTAATAAAAAAGTGGAACGTTTGGCTGCCACTGCATCCAACCAACGCTTGACAACGTATGACCGCACGGGCATTGTTGATAAGCCTTTGTTGATGATGCACACCACCTATGACCAACTCATTACGCCTGAATATGGGATAGACAAATATGATGATTTGGTGCATGAAAAAGGTAAAGAGAAAAATTTGAAAACGCTGTTTACCAACGGTCAAGGGCATTGTGCTTTTACGCCTCAACAGACGGCTACAGCTTTTGATGCCCTCCGCGATTGGTCAAAAACGGGGCAAAAACCAACGGCTGTCACTTTACCGTCACCGCCCAATATACCAAAGGATACACTGTGTTATGAATTGCGTATATACACGTCGCCAAAAGGAAAATTGAATGATTTGATGCGCCGTTTTAGAAACCATACAACCAAACTTTTTGAAAAACACGGTATGACTAACGTGGGCTATTGGACACCGTTGGACAATCCAGATGAAAAAATTTATTATATCCTATCATACCCCAACCGCGCCGCACGCGATGCTTCTTGGAAAGCATTTATGGCAGATACGACGTGGCAACGGGTGTGGAAAGAAAGCGAAGTAGATGGCAAAATAGTCTCCAAAGTGGAGAGTATTTTCTTAAAAACGACTGATTTTTCGCCTAATAATTTTAAAAACAGTAGTAATAGCAATGTCTGGGAGTTTCGGATATATACCGCCACGCCTAATAATTTGGAAACCCTATTAGAGCGTTTTAGAGGCTTTACGGTCAATCGTTTTGCGCAGTACGGTATGACCAACAAAGCCTATTGGACGGCTACCGATGCCGCACAAGGCTCAGATAAAATGCTCTATTATTTTTTGACGCATCCCTCGCCCGATGCTGCAAAAGCGGCATTCGATAAATTTAGAGCTGACCCAGAGTGGATTGAAACCCGCAAAGCCTCGGAAGTAAAAGGCGGCGGCTCTTTGACGGTGAAGGTGGAATCTATTTTTATGTATCCGACTGATTTTTCAAAATCGAGGTAGTATGCGAATAATGGGTTGAAAAGCCTCGTTAGAGGTATAATATTGGTAATATTCCAACATGAGAACCCGAAAAGGGGCGTAGCCCTGTAATATAAAACTCATTTCAGGGCTACGCCCCTCCTAAATACTGTGGGGGTATGACTTTTTACCAATATTGCACCTCTAACGAGGCTTTTCAACCCATTAGTCTTACCTGTGTCATCTGTGGTGCTATTGTATCTCATGTATTAAGCACCAATCTTTATAAAAATCAATTCACCAATATCTCATTATGCGGTAAAGCATATTGATCCTTTACGAGACTTATCAAAATATAATCTCCTTTTTGGCATTTCGACAACACCTTTTGAATATCTATGTCTTTATACGTGACATCAGAGTAGGAGAGGAGTGTTTTTGTTTTGGCATCTTTTATTGTAATTTTAAAAGCAATTTTATCAACAGCACGCCATGTGTCGTTTTCAACAACAGCGGTATAGACACTCAATTGCCCTTTTGCAGTGGCATCTACAATACATTTTCCTTTGGGCGAATAATCATCTACGACCATTTTTTTGTCTAAAAAAACGGCGGCACAGTCACTAAATCTATTTTGCGCAGAGAGATTGTTCATTAGCCCTATTATTGCAATAGCGCATATCAACACATATTTTTCTTTCATCGTTTTTACATTTTTATAAATGATGCGAATAATGGGTTAAAAAGCCTCGTCCCGACAGGCTTTTTAACTTATTATTCATATGAGCAATTAACAGCCATCCAACAACTTCAATATCCTTTTGGCTTTCCAATCCTCCGCGCGAACAGGTTTAATGATGAGCAAATCCCCATCCTTGCAGAAAGGGAATACCTCTGAAAGATTGATTTTATTATGTGGTTTATTCAAAAAAAGCATCTTTTTGCTTTCTACTATAGTACCATTGCGCCTAATAGACACATAAAAAGGAATAAGTGTTGCCTCTGCACTTTGAGGATTGCCTTTCGCAACAGACAAAAGACCTCGGCTACTCATGGTAAAACTACCATAATCTAAGGTTTTACCATTTAGTAGAAGCGGATTGCTATAAATGTTCTCATTTTGACCCACCTTTTGTGGTTCAAGCTCATTGTCTTGCATCACCACTTTAACATTTCTATTGAACTGTGGTTCTGATAAAAAATTGAGCTTTGAACTTGCACTGTATTGCGCCATCGCACAAACATTAAACAATAGGGCAAACCCGATACATAGATACTTCATTTTGTTACGCATGATTGATGATTTTTAATTATTTACCCCCTAACCCCCAAGGGAGAACGACTTCCGAAGTATGTTAAAATAGAAGCATTAATTTTAGAATACTTCGGATGCGTTCCCCCTTGGGGGTTAGGGG
>JAYVKQ010000009.1:0-2407 GCA_043768285.1 Saprospiraceae bacterium
TCAAAATGGACGCGCGGGCAAACCTCTTAATAATGTTGAAGGCAAATTACTTTTTGGAAAAAGGATAACCCAAGCTGTAAGGAATATCAATTTTATATCCACCCAAATAGTTTTGTTTTGTTGATACCACATTTCAAGCTGACCCTTGTACGGAATAATGTATTTTTGATAAAACTCACGCGGTGGCAAGTCCGATTTTTCAATAATGCTTTCTTCATCGCGGAAAATAATAGAACCTATACCCGTTATGCCTGGGCGTGTATTGTAAATCAGTTGTTTAACTTCGGGTTCATACATGTTAAAACTCACATCTACCAATGGTCTTGCACCGACAATGCTCATATCACCTTTCAAAACATTCAGAATTTGCGGCAATTCATTGATTTTGGTTTTTCTTAAAAACTTACCCATGGGCAATACACGCGGGTCATTTTTTAAGGTGACATCGCCTGTCCCAATGTTCGGACTATTTTTAAGCATTGTGGCGAATTTCCAAATATCAAATGGCTTGTTGTATAAACCAATGCGTTCTTGTAGATACAATATTTCGCCTTCACCGCTTAGCTTTAGGAGTATAGCGATAGGTATTAAAATGGGAGAGAAAATAATAAGTGCGACAGTAGCAATGAAAATATCGAGTAGTCTTTTTAAAAATAAATACATATTTGAATGGATAATGAGACTTGTTCAAATATAATTTTTCACTATGCAAAAACGCAAATGTACCGTCGAATTTATTCGACGAGTGCAGTGCGTCGAATGAATTCGACGCTACAGAGGGGTTTTCAAATGACTAAAAATAATATTTGAACAAGTCTATGGATAATGGATAATTTACACTTTTGGCTTTTCAAATGCCGTTTCAAACGTTTTTTGTCCTGATTTGAAGAAATCGGCGTACCATTTTAAAGTTTTTGTCAAACCTTCCTCCCACCCTATTTTAGGTGCATAGCCTAAAACTTGTTTTGCTTTCGTGATATCGGGACATCTACGAGCAACAGAACCAGGGTACGTAGGCGCATTTTCATACGTGCCTTTATAGCCGAAATAGTCGCCTGTAAAATGTATCAATTGCTCAATTGTAATTTCATCCATTGAGCCAATATGGAATATTTCGCCGTTTGATTTGTCGGATTCCATGGCTAATACTGTTCCCACCACTGCGTCATCTATATAATTAAATGCCCGTGTTTGGTCATGACCATACACTAAAAATGGGTCTTCATTGTCCAAAAAACGCTGCACTAAGTGTGGAATAACGTGTTTGAAACCCATACGCGGACCATAAACATTGTGAAAGCGCACGATGGTACACTCAAAACCCAACATACGTGAATAATTTAAAAAACCAGACTCGCCCAGCATTTTGGTCACCGCATACGTAAAGCGCGGATGTCCAATATCACTGATACACAATGGAATTTCTTCAGGCGTTGGAACTTGATACCCAAAAGTATCTATTGTCCCAGCGTAACACTCGCTTGTAGAAGTAAACAACACTTTTTTCACTTGTGCGTGGCGCAACCATTCTAAAGTATTGTAAATCAAGGCGGTATTGATACGGATAATCTCGTGTGGAATTTGGAGCGTATTGTTTACGCCGACTACCGAAGCCAACATATACACATAGTCATAATCCTTCGCCAAGCGGTCAAATACTGAGGGGTCTGTAAAATCCCCTTCGACCACTTGGATATTATGCGCTTTAACCACTTCTGATAAATGCTCGTCCATTTTGCCCCTTGCAAAATTGTCAGCAATTGTAATAGTATAATCGCGGTTTTTAGCAAGAAATTGGGTTATATTGAATCCAATAAATCCTGCACCGCCGAGGATGAGAACGTTTTTCATAGTTTTATTTGTATCGCTTAGTTTTTATTGTTATTGAAAATTTTTTTGACGATTTTGCTAACTAACAAATCATTGTTGAACTTGTCTAATTTTTAGGCTTTGATAGAATTGTTTCAAAACAAATAAGCCATAGACACTATATAAAATATAAAAAGGCTCTAATGTAATGGTTCTAAATCTGGTTTGGGAATAGAAAACAACTGAAAAAAAGAGCATGGTCATGAATAAGCCAAAAACCCAGAAGTGTTTTTTGAAATCTTTTTTTAGCGCGTTAAATATACCTATATAGCCAAAAAAGTAAATAGGGAATGCCATTAGAAATGATAATAACCATTTTTTGAAAGTATAATGATTTATACCCACCCCGGGGGTCATAAATTTTATGAAATTATACCAAACGAGCTCAAAATACTGATTAGGATTTTCTTTAATCCATTTGGAAGCCTTTTGAAGATAAATGGGTTGCTTTATTTTGTGGGATAATTTGTTCATATACTCTGCCTCCGCATCCTCAAAATGCATGGCTTGTAGCCTTTTGTATTCCTCTGAATTCATT
>JAYVKQ010000010.1:0-5178 GCA_043768285.1 Saprospiraceae bacterium
AAAATTTCCAATTTTTTATAAAAAGAAAATCAAAAACAGCACCCCGTCTTGCCAAGCATGAAAAACTTATCTTAGGTTTCTTAAAGTGCCAAAGTAGAATTAAGTTATGTGGTAAATAAATACAGTTTTCATATATTTTACTAAAAAAGTGCGAAATACTGAGGGGTAGTTACTTGAATATGTCTTTTACATTCACCTCAAAACCGTCTATGAGTTGAGATTTTAAAATGCCATCTATTTCAACAATATCCAATAGTTTATATGAACCATCTACCAAAGTATAAATTTCAACACTTTTTGAAGGCGGGTCAGCTATCCAATACTCTTGAACATTGAATTTTTCGTATAAATTTTTCTTAAAAAAACGGTCATTTTTAGCTGTACCTTCCGATATGACTTCTACAATCAAATCGGGTGAACCCCAAACAGGACCATTCAATTCTATAATTTTCTCTCTATCTTTTTTAATAAAAAAAACGTCTGTATGAGGTACATTTTCTTCTTCAAAATAGACATCCAAAGGAGCCACCAACACTCTGCCAAGAGCGCGTGGGTCAATGTATTGCCGCAATAAAAAATGAATATTACTGACCACTATTTGGTGGATAGAATGGGGAGATGCGCGTTTCACAATAGTACCGTTTACGAGTTCATAGATAGAAGTATCTCCTTCTGGTATCTCCATATGGCGATACATATCATAAGTTATTTTTTGAATTTCTACCATTTATGTTCTATTTTCTAACAAATATAGCATTTTAAAAAGAAACGTCAAAATTTTATGCTTCATCGCTATTAATAAACTTAAATAAAACTGCCGCCAATGCTGCACCCGCTATATTGCCAACCAGATATATCCAGATATTTTGCCAACTACTAAACTGCGTAATACAAGTCGCTACTGCTACCGCGGGATTGAAAACCGAACCAGATACACTACCAAAAATGTATATCAACCCTGTAATACCTAAGCCAATGGTGATACCATAAAAATTATTGCCTTCCAATGTCTTAGTCGTCGCTACGTTCAACACAATCCACATCAAAGCAAAAGCACCTATCAACTCTGCTAATAGCGTAGGTATCATACTAAAATAGGGGGGGGATATGGCAACAGGAATCATCTGTGGTTTTGCAGAAATCAGAACGCCCGAAACCAATGCCGCCGCCGCCGCGCCAACCAACTGAGCTACTATGTAAATACCTGCATCTTTAGTATCCATGCGTCCCCGAAACCAAATGCCTATCGTGACGGCAGGGTTAAAATGGGCGCCTGACATATAGCCCATGCTATAAATCAATGCCATGAGGGTCATACCAATAGCGATGGGTTGTACATCAGCCGATACTTTGCTGAAAGTTGTCATGCAAACAGCCAACGTCAAAAAGAAAGTTCCAATAAATTCAGCAATGTATTTTTTGTATATCATATGTATCGTTTTCCTTGATTTTTTATAAATCTACAACTATATTTTTGATTTTTACTACTTTTGGGCAAACTTATTCAAATTTTAACAATCTCAAAAATAAAACGATAGAAAAGCAATTAAAAAAAACCCGATAAAGCGTATTCGCTCAATCGGGTACTGATCGTGTTAGCTCGTCATTTTGTCTCTAACGAACAAACATTTTGACGGTACGATATCTTGATGTCACCTTAATTGATTGTATTTTATTCTTATTTAACATATCGTTATGAATTAGCTTATGAAGATTGCACTTATTGGTTATGGAAAAATGGGAAAAACCCTTGAAAAGATTGCAGAAGCCCGCAATCATCACGTCATACTGCGCCTCGATGTGCACAACCCCGAAGATTTTGACCGCATCGCTGAGGCTGATGTTGCCATTGAATTTACACGACCCGAATCTGCCGTAGCAAATTTAAAACGATGTATTGCGGCGGGTGTGCCTGTCGTATGTGGCACCACGGGTTGGTTAGCGCATTATGAGGATATTGCGCACTATTGCCGTACCGAAAACAGCGGGTTTTTATATGCCTCCAATTACAGCATCGGCGTGAATATCTTTTTTGAAATCAATCGCCGTTTGGCGACCATGATGAATGGCTACCCCATGTACGATGTGGCGATGGAAGAAATTCACCATACTCAAAAACTCGATGCGCCAAGCGGTACAGCTATTACGCTCGCGCAAGGCATTATTGATAATATAGACAGAAAAGAAAAATGGGTGTGCGATACTGAGGGGGGGGATACCGATATAGTGATTACTTCTAAACGTATTGACCCTGCGCCTGGCACGCATATCGTTACTTTTAACTCACCGATTGATACCATTGAGATTACACATACTGCCCATTCGCGTGAAGGATTTGCAACGGGTGCAGTCTTGGCTGCTGAATGGTTGTACGGTAAAAAAGGCGTATTTTCTATGAAAGATATGCTCGGATTTTAAATAGTTTTCATACATTTGTTAGGTTATATCTTTAATTTTTTCACAATTTAAAAAGAAAACAACATGGATGAAAACACCAAACAATGGCTAATTTACCTTGCAATCGGCGCAGTATCGGGTTGGTTGGGTAGCAAATTAATCGGTAGCAGTACAGGCTTGCTTGCCAATATCGCACTTGGGCTTCTCGGTAGCGTTGTGGGTGGCTATTTACTGGGCAGCCGATTGAGTAGTATGGTTGGCGGTGGCTTGATAGGCACTATTTTGACCGCTGCTTTAGGTGCTGCTCTTGTACTTTTTATCTATAATTTGATAATACGCCGTACTTAATGAGCAATGTTGAATGAAATGTAGTCGGAAAATGATTTTTCTGACTACATTTTTAATATATAATGTATGCAACTCGACCGTTATAAAATAATCTTAGCCTCGCAATCCCCACGCCGACAGCAATTGTTGCGCGAGGCAGGTTTCTCTAATTTTGTCGTCCGACCGATGAATGTTGATGAAACGCCACCCCCTCAGTATCCAGCCGAAAAACTGGCTGTTTATCTCGCTGATATCAAGGCAGAAGCGGCGCGAACACTGCTCGGCATTGAGGGCGATATTATACTGGCTTCGGATACAACAGTGGTTCTGAATGGCAAACTATATGAAAAACCACTTGATTTTGATGATGCTCGCCGTATTTTGCGCGACCTATCGGGTAATATGCATAAAGTCATAACAGGCGTTTGTCTATTATCAAAAAATAAGAAAAGAGTCTTTTCCGATGTAGCAAAAGTCTATTTTGATACGTTAAGCGATAGTGAAATTGATTTTTATTTGAATACCTATAAGCCTTTTGATAAAGCAGGGGCATATGGCGTACAAGAGTGGATTGGGCATTGCAAAATCCGCAAAATAGTGGGTTCCTATTCAACCATCATGGGTTTGCCCACGTATAGAGTTTTTAATGAAATTTTGAAATTTTGAAATTTTGAAATTTGAAATTTGAAATTTGAAATTTAATTATCAATAATTATACATTTTAAATAAAAAACGATTATGAAAGTAGTACACGTAAGCATTATTATGGGCAGCGATTCCGACTTACCCGTTATGAAGCAAGCAGCCGAGATGTTGGAAGAGTTCGGTATTCCGTTTGAAATCACGTTTGTGTCGGCGCACCGTACGCCCGACCGTATGTTTTCGTTTGCCAAAGAAGCGCATACCAAAGGCGTAAAAGTGATTATTGCAGGTGCGGGCGGTGCAGCACACTTGCCAGGTATGGTAGCCTCATTGTCGCCATTGCCTGTGATTGGCGTACCTATCAAAGCGTCTAACTCTATTGATGGTTGGGATAGTATTCTATCTATTCTGCAAATGCCAAATGGTGTGCCTGTCGCAACAGTGGCTTTAAATGCGGCTAAAAATGCCGCCATATTGGCTGCCCAAATCATCGGTAGCCACGATAAAGCGATGATGGATAAGGTAATTGCCTACAAAGCTGAACTGGCTAACGAAGTGACCCGCAAATATGAACACTTAGGTCGGATTGGATATGAAAATTATGGAAAGGAATATTAGAGATAGATAAATTTTCGCCGTTTCAGATGTGTCTGAAACGGCGAAAATACTGAGGGGGGTATGATAATTATAAAAACTTCAATTATGAATCAATTTTGCGGTTTTTATCTCGCCTGACTGTTCATTTTTCAGAGAAATAAAATAAACACCCGATGAAAACGCACTTAAATCGACTTCAGTAATTTTAGTTTGCCCCATTTTCTGTTGGTATAACCTCCTACCTATAACATCTGTAACTATAATTTGAGCAGGGGCATATTCCCATGGGCTTTCTATATTGACGATGCCTGTGGTTGGGTTGGGGTAGAGTTTTAGGTTCCCAGAACTAATAATTTCAGTGGTTGGCGTTACCGAAATTAATTTATTGCTAATATTTGTGGTATCTTCCCAATTGCCTACATAGTCCCTTGCGCGAGTGAAAAACACATATTTAGTTGCTTTTTTTCCGTTAAAAGTAATGGTGTCTCGGCGTAAATTAGTACCAAGTCTTTTATAACTTCCACCATTTTCTGATACATATAGTTCGTAATAATCTACACCTGAACCTACATCTGACCTTTCAACTACTAATTTGATTATCGTATCCTTAGTAATAAGATGTGCTTTTATTTTGCTTATTGGGTTTATGGCATCAATGGTGTTAATCCAATTTGGCGTAGAAGCAACTGTTATAGAATCGAATATAGCGTTAGATTTGTTTAATACTTTTGTGTCATGACTTAAGTTCGTCTTAGTACTTATATAATATTCAACAAATCCAAGCCCTTTGCCATTAGCATTTGGAGGGAGGAAACCTTGAGATTTATCCATAATTGGTTCAAAGGTATCAGGGTCAAGTGAAATAAATCTATACTCAATTGCCCCTGTTATTCTATCAAAAAAAGCCATATGGCGCAAAATGATATTTTTAGCAGGTCTCAAGTCATGGTCAAAAGATAAGAAATCCTCATTTTGAGAGTCATTGTAAAAAACAGTGTCAGCCCATCCATAACTCGAAAAACTGAAAGTAGATAAATCGAATTTAGATGTATCCAATTGGTCTTTTATAGAAATCATACTAATAGGCTTGGTAGATATTGATTTATTTTCAAAATCAATAATGTAAGGAGACTGTTTAAAAAAGTGTGTCAAAGGTAAAAAAAAAAAAGACCTTTGTAAATGGGCAAGAAAAAAGAAGTACAACAGGAACATCAC
>JAYVKQ010000011.1:0-17766 GCA_043768285.1 Saprospiraceae bacterium
TTTTTAATCATGGCAACATGGAATTTTAGTTGGTTTCGACTACCAAACGGCGGCTATCCTGATGGGGATATTCGAGGTTCGTTGGGACGACTATTAGTAGTCCCACTCTTTGAACAGCTCGTGGCGCACACATTCTTTGACAAACGAAGATGTCAGCCCATAATGCGAGCTGCAACACAATTAACCCCTTATCAAAGTGTACAACATCGCTTAATGCAACAGTGGCGATCAACGACCACAGGCTTAAGACCGCTTTTTTGAATTGGTCGATCTTTTTCTCCGAAATGCCCTATCAAAAAAGACTTGTCCGCCTGACACACAAAGCACGATCCCAAAAATTGCTTCGGGTCAATCTACTGTGTAAAACATTAAGTGCCGATTGCGCCTTTGGTAAGGCACAAGTCTCATAACATTAAAAAAATGTAGGGCTATTCCGGTTGGAGTAGCTTTTTTTATGTAAAATACTCGCGATAAAATCGGGACAGGTCGAGGGGTATGCCTATATTTGTCCTCAAAAAATAAATGTTCTACCAGCAAACTACTCTCAATTGCAATGGTCATTTGCTCGACATCACGGAACCTATCGTGATGGGCATATTGAATATCACACCCGACTCGTTTTTTGAAGGTAGCCGCGTACAATCAGCCGAAAATCTTTTGAAAACAGCTGAAAAAATGCTGCATGATGGTGCAACTATCCTTGATATGGGCGGTATGAGTAGTCGCCCTGGCGCGACAATTATTTCTGAAAAAGAAGAACTTAACCGCATTATTCCCGCTATCGAAACAGTGATTAGATATTTCCCAGAAGCTATTATTTCAGTTGATACTTTGCGGGCAAACGTGGCGCGTAAAAGCGTGGAAGCGGGCGCGCGTATGGTAAACGATATATCGGGCGGCAGCTTCGATAATACAATGTTTCAAACCATTGCGGACTTAAAAAACATACCGTATATATTGATGCACATGAAAGGAGATAATCCTATTACGATGCAAAAACAAGCTATATACGATGATATTACGGTAGAAATCTTAGATTTTTTTATAGAAAGGCTCGGAATACTGAGGGGGTTAGCCGTCAAAGATATTATCATTGATGTCGGCTTTGGCTTTGGTAAAACGATTGAACACAACTATACTTTATTGAAAAAAATGCACGTTTTTAAAATGCTCGAAGTGCCTATATTAGCGGGGCTTTCGCGTAAAGCAATGGTTTGGAAAACGCTGAATATTGCGCCCGAACACGCCTTGAATGGCACAACTGCCCTCCACGTGATTGCCTTGCAGCAAGGGGCAAAAATCCTAAGGGTGCATGATGTAAAAGAGGCAGTAGAAACGGTGAAGTTATTTCAGATGGTGCGATAAATAAAACTTTGACTATCTTTGCTTTCCTGATTCTGAATGTTTAAAAATATTTTTCAAATAATTGATAACCAATTATTTAGATTAAAAACTATATGAAAGTTATCATACCCGTAGCTGGTGCAGGGACGCGCCTACGTCCGCATACTTACACGCAACCTAAGCCGTTGATGCCTGTGGCGGGTAAACCCATATTAGCCCATATTATTGACGAATTGCTTGAAGCTGACTTTCGTGAATTTATTTTCGTGATTGGTTATTTGGGCGAAAAAATCAAAGATTACGTGGAAACGCGCTACAAAAACCTTAAATGTACCTTTATCACCCAAGAAGAACGCGAAGGTACGGGCCATGCAGTATGGTCAGCGCGAAAGGAATTTAAAGACGAAAAAGAAATTTTTATCGCTTTTGGAGACACTGTTTTTGATAAAAATCTAAAAGAAATATTAGCAACTAATATCTCCACTTTGGGCGTAAAGGAAGTGCGCGACCCGCGTGCCTTTGGTATCGTGCTTTTAGATGAAAAAGGTTTTGTGAAAAAAGTGATTGAAAAACCTAAGATACCGCACTCCAATTTGGCATTGGTTGGTTTGTATAAAATATTGGAAGTCAAAGAGTTATTAGACATTATTGAGCATAACATCAAAAATAATATCCGTACAAACGGCGAATTTCAATTGGTTGATGCCCTCCAAATTATGGTCGAAAAGGGTGTCAAAATGACTACATTCCCCGTCAATAATTGGTTTGATTGCGGCAAAAAAGATGTGCTTTTGGATACCAATCGTATGTTGTTAGAAAAAAACCATATCTACGATGTGGACTTGCCTTCCTTTGAAAACACCATCATCGTGCATCCCGTCAGTATCGGCGAAGGTTGCGATATCACCGATTCAATTATTGGTCCTTACGTGACTATTGGCGATAATACCCGCATCAATGCGTCCATTATTCAAGATTCCATCATCGGTTCTTATTCCCATTTGAAAGAAATTATTTTGAATAAATCCATTGTGGGCAGCGATACGTCTATACGCGGTATTAAGCGCAGTTTGAATATTGGCGACAATACGGAGATTGATTTTAGTTGATTTTTATGCAAAATACTGAGGGGGACACTCGCTACACGTTATGTAAACTTCAAAAGTTTACATAAGTCATTGGGCATCAAAAACATTTTAATATATTTTCTGCACCGCCAATTTTCGCCAATTCTATCATCCCCACTTGTTCAATTTCTACAATAGTACGATGTTTTCCATTGCCAATACCCGATTTTGGAAAAACAATATACTGAATGACCGCACCCGTCAAACCACCATCGCGTGGGCTGGTGTTGGCTATCCCCAACGCTTTTGCTAAATAAATTGACCCTTCTCCCAATAACTTTTCTGGACCGGTATCGGCAAATATCGCAAAGCTACTTTTTTGGGTGGCGGGGTTAAATACATACGCCATATCGCCAATTTCTGCACCCATTGTACTTCTGAGTGTATCAGGCATAACGATATACGGAATATTTTCGGCATCTACATAGCGTCGTGGGTCTGTAATCTCATAACGCACGTCATAAAGCGACGTTTGTGAAACAAAAAAACCAGGATAGGGGTCCCCTTGTTTTTGTATTATCGGTTGCCCATCACTGCCCGTTACCACACCTACCCATTGTCCGTTGGTTAAAGCATGGATATTCAAATCAAGCCCAGTATCGTTAGGTCCATAAGCACGCGGTGAACCATCAGCATCTATGGCAAATTTTGCACGGTAGTAATAAGCACCACTGGAATGTTTGAAAACATTAAAATTTTCGATAGTCGTCAATAAAGTACTGACACACGATGGTTCGAGTGTCGGTTTATGACAACTCGATGAAGCGGAAATGAGGAATAAAAAGATGTAGATGAAAATAGTATGTTTCATAGGCTTACCATATGCAGAAATAAGTCCAAAAATTGCACCCTCTCCCTATTTTGGGCATAAAAAAAGGCAGTACCTCGTACTGCCTCCAACTAAAAACCAATTAATTATCAAACATTAAATTTTAATATATTCAAAATAGACATCAAATATAGACGTATTTTTTTAATATCAAAACTATTACTTCAATTTATCTTTAAAATCTTTGCGAAATTTCGCTATCTTCGGCGATATAACGAATGAACAATAGGGTGCGCTGCCATTGAGTTTATAGTATTCTTGATGGTAATCTTCGGCTACATAAAAAGTCGTGGCTTTGGTGACTTCAGTGACAATCTTATTATCCCACAATTTACTATTTTCTACTTCAGCCATTATTTTTTCAGCCGATGCCTTTTGGGCATCGCTGTGGTAGAATATAGCTGAACGATATTGCGGTCCTGCATCGTTGCCTTGTCGGTTGAGTGTAGTCGGGTTATGGACATGGAAAAACACCCGCAAAATGTCTTCAAAAGAGATGATATTAGGGTCAAAATAAACATTGACGACCTCAGCGTGTCCCGTATTTTCGTAGCAAATTTCTTTGTACGTTGGGTTTGTAGTCGCGCCACCTGTATAACCGCTGACGGATTTTTCAACGCCTTTTAGTTCATCGAATACCGCTTCTACGCACCAAAAACAGCCAGCACCTAATGTCGCTACTGCCAAGTTTTTAGAATTTAATGTGTCATATTGCATTGCTATATTATTTTTTAACGACTGTTCGGACATAGTAAATACTGAGGGGGTACTTGGTATTGAACAACCCAACACGCTCAACATTGCACCGTACAATCCTGTTACAAACAGCTTAATCATGTTGTAAAATTTTAGAAATAACACCTTGTGAGTAAAAAAGTTTTAACAATACAAAGATTAAACGTTTACATCACAGAATTGTAACGGGGAAAAGTTACGTGGTTACGTGGTTACGTGGTTACGAGGTTCGTGGTTACGTGGTTACGTGGTTTCGTGGTTTCGTGGTTTCGTGGTTTCGTGGTTTCGTGGTTTCGTGATTTCGAGGTTTCGTGGTTTCGAGGTTTCGAGGTTACGTGGTTTCGTGGTTTCGTGGTTTCGTCATTAAGGGGACATATCGCAGGGCGATTGAAATCGCCCCCTATTGATGGGCTTCTGAGGTAAAAATCAATAGCGGGCGATATGTCCCCTTAATGACGTAACCTCGTAACATTGTAACATTGTAACATTGTAACTTTTAAACAAACGCCAACGATCGTCGTTCTGCCCAACTAAATTCGGTATTATCAGGTGTCATAAATGCACAATGACCTCCTTTTGGGGGCGTTTCTAAATGGATAAAAGGATGCTTTTTAGCCAAATCAATAGGAAAGCATTGCGGCGTTAGAAATGGGTCATTTTGTGCTTGAACAATGAGCGCAGGTATTTTTATATCGGGAATAAAATTGAGGGCAGAGCCTTTTTCAAAGAAATCTTTCATTGAAGCATATCCGTTGAAAGTACAGAAATAGGTTTTGAGCATTTCCATCCAATCTTTCTTTTTTTTGATATATTCAAGGCTCACGCGCTCTGGAAACAAGCGACTTTTCATCTCCATTTTGGGTTGTAAGTCCTTGATAAACATGGTTTTATACAACCAATTTGAGGCTTTATCGAGTATATCTAAAGAGGAACGCATATCGAGTGGTGCAGAAAATGCAACCACTTTGGATATAGCAGGGTTTTGTACCACAGCCGCATATTTTAGTGAAATATTGCCCCCCATACTAAATCCTACCAGTACAATATTATCATAATTTTTTCTTCTCAATGCCGTATTTACAACCAAATCAATATCTTCAATATCACCATGATTGTAGAAGCGAAATGCCTTATTGAGTTCGCCACTACACGAGCGACAATTCCAAGCCAACACATCATAACCATTTAGTGAAAATAGTTTTGCCATACCCATGATATAAGGTCGCCCCGAATGTCCCTCTAAACCGTGCGTCAGTATTACCAGTTTAGATGCACCATTATCCACCCAATCCAAGTCGAGAAAATCACCATCGGGCGTATCAATACGTTCGCGCTCGTATGTAACACCGACCACTTTGCGAAACGAAGCCAATATGGTTTCTAAATGACCATTGAATTGCCAAAAAGGGGAACGCGTTAAAGTAGAAGTTTCTATAAAAGGCATTTTGATAGTTGATAGTTGATAGTTGATAGTTGATAGTTGATAATGGATAATCATTAGTGTTCAAAGGATTTTGGTAAATAGCGTGAAAATATTTCGTGGGTAGGTTTAGTAAACTGAAAATTATTTTTTTTCAAAAAAATAATTTTCAGTTTACTAAACCTTTGTCAGCAATTCCGCATAGGACATAATAGGAACACGGATAACGCGGGTTTTATTTGATTAACACAGATTTTTTTATGTCTAATTGGAAAACCCGTGTAAATAAGTGTTATTTGCATTGTCTGTGTTCCTAAAATTTGTAAAAAAAGCCGAATTACGGATGTCCATAATTCGGCTCTTTTGTACCCCCTCAGTATCTTAGGCCTATAACAAACATAAGATGGTCAAAGTTCATTAATTGCCATTACTCGCTTTCTTTTTATCCACTTCTTCTTTGAGTTTTCTAAGCACTTCTTCTTGTTTTCCAACTTCCTCCTTGATACGCTGGATTTCAGTTGCCGTATCTTCTTTTACTTTTTGAATCTGGTTGGCAGCTTCTTGCTTCGATTGGTAAATAGCATCAGAAGATTCCTTTTGCGATTTGGCAATTTCTTCCTGTGATTTGCGTCGTGATTCTGAAGCTTCATTATTGTATTGCATTTTCTTTTCAGAAGCCTCTTTTTGAATATTGAGCACCTCGGTTGCCGCCTGTTGGCGCATAGCTGTGATTACTTCTTTGGCTTTATCTTGTGCAACTACGATTTGCTTGGCTATATCAGCTTTTTGCTTATCAGCATTATCACGCACTTCTCTGACAGCCATGGCGGCTTGCTCTTTAATGGATTTTACTTCACGTTGCGCTTCATCGGTAGTATTAGCAATCAAAGTAGCGGCTTGTTCTTTGGTTTTAGCAACCTCCAAAGCCGTTTTTTCTTTTTCCCGTGCGGCATTTTCTTTCACTTGCCGCACGGCAATGGCTTCTTCGGTATTGATTTTGGCGATGTTTTCGGCAGCTGCTCTTTTACTTTCAGAAACACGCTTAGAAGACTCCTGCGTTTCGTTAGCTTCTCTTTCCTTGATTTTTGCGATTTCACGCGCTGCGGCTTCTTGGGTTTTCACGACTTCGGCGGCGGCACGTTGCTTGGCATCAACGACTTCCTTTGCCGACAGATTGACAAGCTCATTTTGCTTTGCTCGGGCATTTGTTATTCTATCTTCGGCTTCTTTTTGAATTTCGAGCATTTTTTTCTGCGCAATTTGTTGCGCGTCACCAACCTCTTTGGCAAACGTCGTTTTAGCTTCGCTGGATTTAGTGCTTGCCATTTGCACCTGCGTTGCTGCTTCTTTTTGGGTTTTAGCTATTTCGTCAGCCGCTCTTTTTCTGGCTTCTTCTACTTCTTTAGCTTGTGCCAATTTTATGCTATCAGCATTAGATTTTACGCGTACGATGTACTTCTGCAAGTCGTCTTGCATTTTTGTAATCTCTTGTGCCGCTTTTTCCCTTGAAGCAATAACTTCTGCGGAGTTTTTCTGTCGCACGGAATCAATATAGAATTTTGCACGTTCTTTTTCTTCTGCAACATGTTTATTCACTTCGGCAATCACTTCGGTAGCTTTTTTGCGCGTTTGGGCAACTTCTACGGCAGCAGCTTCTCTTTGCTTGGCTACATTTTCTTTGAGGTTAGCCAATTCAGCCGACGCATTTTGGGTGAATATAGCTTTTTCCTCAGCCACTTTCCGTTTGGCTTCAGCCAAATCGAAAGATACTTTTTGACGTTCCAATACAGCCCGTTCGCGGGTTTTAGCTACTGAGTCAGCCGCGTCTAATTGGGTTTTCAAGATAATTTCAGAAGCTGTTTTCTTAGCAACTGTAACATCTTCCACAGTTTTTTCGCGCTCGTTTTTGGCATTACTACGCGCCGTTTCTACCATTTTTTGGGCTTCGTTGCGTATTTTAGTCAATTCAGACGTGGCACTTTCGCGGGCAGAAGCCACATCATCGGCGTATTCTTGTTTGGCTTCTTCAAGTTTTTCTCTGGTCACTTTTATTTCAGTAGCAGCTTTTTCACGCGCTGCCATTACCTCTTTTGCGGATTCCAATTGCGCTTTTTGCACCTCCTGCCCTGCCCTTTCGCGGGCTTCGCCAACGTTTTTGGCAATTTTCTCCATTTCGGCACCCGCTTTTTTCTGATTTTCGAGTACCATATTCATATTGACTTTCATGGCAGAGTCAATCAAGATTTGTGAACGCTGACGCGCCTCAACGACCTCTTTCGCAAATTCAGATTTTTTCTGTTCACCCAATTGCCGCGAAGACAATATCTCTTCTTGGATTTTCTGCTTCTCTTTTGCACCCCGTTCTTTTTCAGCTTGTATTTCGGTGCGTATTTTATCTTTAGTGTCAGCCAATTCTTTACGTAAATCGGCTAATTCTTTATCATTCAGCTGGCTAATATCTGCTTTTCTAACCACGGCACCTTGATTACCACTGCCTTGTACTGAGGGGGTAGCTCCACCTGTTGGATTGGCTTGGGGTTTAAAACCCGCCGTTTCGGTACTTACGACCACATTTTTCACTTTCGATTTATCAAGTGTGGTATTAAAACAGGTAGCCATTGCCTTAAATTCATTTTGCCGATTTTCGGGCAAAGTAAATTTACGCATCTCATAAGTTGCCTTACTCAATATATAGACCGTCATAACCGTATTTTCAGCAAACCATTGCAACGCTGCCATATCCATTTGCAGAGTATTTGTAAACACCCGATTGCCCGTCATGTCGCCCATATCTACAAAGCGGTATGTCTTGCGATTGTTGTTCGGGTCAGCGAATATCATCTCATCGTTTTGATTGAGTTCAACCCCATTTTTAGAAATTACGCGCCCTTGCACCCCTTTTTCGGTGTTGAATAATTCCAAATTGTAGGAATAATCACCACGAAATATAATTTGCATATTGACAGAACGCAAAAAGTGCGTATTGCCTACCATACGATTGTCCGCTATCAACGAATTGCAGTTTTGTGCAAAGCTAATGCTGCTATAAAATAGGGAAGTTAAAATCAAAAGAAGGATGACGGTTTTCTTCAAAAGCATTTTCATTATGTTAGCTGTTTAAGATGGCAAATAAAAGAAAAGTGAATACATAATTTTATAACGCATTTTTAGTATAAATATATCACTTTTCTCATTTTTTAACATATTTACGAATTACGCGGTTACAACCTCATAATTTCAAGTAAAAGTAAACCAAATCCATGAAACTACCAACAAATAACCTAAATGTGGTAGTTTTTTAACTTTTTTTTATATAAATTGTCTGTTCTTTTAAAAAAAAAACTACCATAATATCCTTATTGAATATTGTGGCAGCTCTGTAATTCAAGTTTCTGTTGGTGTAAGAGGAGCAACGTTGGCATTAACTCAAAAATCCTTTTGCGGACTTGATACCCCCCTCAGTCATGCTTTTAGCCTTACGGAGCAGAATGTACCAACGGAGCGTTCGCACCATATTTTGACATGTATTCTCGCTATTAAATTAAATATTTATACGTAAGCGAAATATGAAACAAGATTTACAAAATCTTAAAGATTTCGTAAATCTGTGCGCTCAAAACATCATAAATACTGAGGGGGTATTAGAAAAAACTTTGATAGCGAGAATTGCTGATATTTTGAGCCGTTCATACGTATTTGTTCATAGCCCTCATAACATTAAAATGAGGTAATGTAATGAGCGATAAAAAGATAAATAACAAGGGTAAAGGATCCCACGTTTTGAGAAAATGAAGCCAGTAATACGTAGCGCACACAAAAGACAAGAAAGCCAACATTGTGAAAAATAAAGTCTTTTTCCAAACAGTAAATACTGATTGCCATTTTTGAGTGGGGCTAAAAAAATCCCCTTTATGTACCAAATATTCGTGTGTCATTTTGAACGAAGATAGCGCGTGCCAACCACCAAAATAAAGAGCAAATGCGGGCAATAAAGGCAAAAAACAAGTCAATATGAGCAGCAAAAACAATATACTATATCGTCTTTTATCAATATATACAGGCTGTTGTATATACGCAAACAAGGCAAAAGACGCACTTATCACGAATGAGTTTACCCAAATAACTGTTTTGTAGATGCTTAAAATTGCCCAAATTGACATTACACTATCACTTTTTTGGCTTATCCTGTTCAATATAGGCGTTGTGTCATCAACGTGGTTCAATAATATCAATAGTATTACAAAACTGCCAAAAGTGAACCGCGCCAAATGCCATAAGGCGGTTGAAGGTGCTTTCTCAATATCCGTTTCTCCGAAGTGCCATGCAGATATGACTAAGAAAAAAAGAAGACTTAGACTGGGCAAAAAATACCATGCAACGGTATAAAATAGCATGATGCCTACATATTTTAAAATAAAACGTGGAAATCTGAATATTTTTTGCTGTCTCTTAGCTGTTTCCGCTTCTACCAAATGATCAACCGCTCCGTGCGGAATACCCGCTACAAATAGAAAAACTATAAAAAATGCCATTTGTACTGAGGGGGGAATACTCCCTGACAAACCCTGCCAAACTACCAGTACACTACCCGCGAATAGGCTGAACACCGTTGGCATTTTGCTAAAAAGGTAAGTCCATTTTTTAATCAAAAGCATTAGTTACATTTTTACTTTCGGACTGAATTAAAAGATAAATACATAAGCTTTGGCTATGTACTGGTAACTTTGGAAATCTCCAAAATAAATATTTTGACACTACGTGTCAGTAGGTAAAGTTCACAATCATGTTTATTATAAACATTTTAACGCTACGAGTCATCTATATCCATCCAATTTTCAATGACTCGTAGAGTCAAAATATTTGTAATAACGCACATTTTAAGCGATTCTTAGTGACACGTAGGTGTCAAAATACTTATTTCGGAGATTTCCGAAGTTACCAGTATGTATCATTTAAAAAAAAACAAATCCATTGTTCAATATAGTCTTTTCTTGCATAATAGTAAAATGAAAATCTCCACATTTTGTTCATTTATTTTGTTTAACTTTTAAATAAATGTAGTTAAACAAAATTAAATTTATATAGATATCTGTATATTTTTATTTTTATGAAAATTTTATAAAAATTTTCCGATTCCTATATTTTACAAAATTAAATAAAAAAACATACTCAAAGTCAATTAAACAAATCGCCACATTTCATTGATTTTCAATTATATATGAACATTTTTCAGAATAGAGAAATTTAGGTTAAAATATTGACAAAATATTATTTTGAAAATAAATTATTATGTGAAATAATAGAAGTGGTTAAATTTATTAAATTAATTTTCATTAATTTTTGAACTTATTGAACACACTGATGTTTAAATCCCGTCTAACCAATATTTATTACAATAAAATGTTTAAAAGATGTTACAAAATTTATTTCTTGATGTTATGGTTATCCCGAAGGACGACCCTATTGCGTTCACGTTTTTTACAGGCTATATGGCTATGCTTGCATCTTCTATCTTCTTTTTTGCGGAGAGAAGTCAAGTGAATGATAAGTGGAAATTATCTCTATTAGTTTCTGCTTTGATAACAGGCATCGCTGCTGTACATTATTACTACATGCGTGACTATTACGTATCAACTCACACTACACCTACTGCGTTGCGTTACATTGACTGGACATTAACAGTGCCTCTCATGTGTATCGAATTTTACTTGTTGTTGCGCCCAGCGGGTGCAAAAATTAGTTTCATGTGGAAACTTATCGCTGCATCAGTTTTGATGTTGGTTGCAGGCTACATAGGTGAAGCTTTTGTAGAAACAGCAGCGAATAAAGGGGCACATTCATTTTTGTGGGGTGCTATCTCATCTGTTGGTTACGTTCACATTCTTTATTCAGCTTGGTTTGGTGAAGCAAAACAACTCGCTGATGCCTCAGATAATGTGGCTGTGAAAAAAGGTATTCGTGCCTTGGGTTGGTTCGTATTGGCTGGTTGGTCAATTTATCCGATTGGCTACATGACAATGCCAGGAGGCTGGTTGGGTCCAGATGGCGCAAATTTACTAAGTACGGGTAGCATGGATTTATGGTATAACATCGGTGATGCTATCAACAAAATTGGTTTTGGTTTTGTGGTATATACCATCGCAAAGTCAGACACAAAAGTGGCCGCTTAAATTTTGCAAATTCAACTATGCAAAGCAAGCCTATCATGTTGTACATGATGGGCTTGTTTTCTATCAATTATATTCAAAAATACTGAGGGGGTCAATATTTCTTTTTTTTATAGTCTTCAAAGGTTGCTAATTTCGGTTCAAAAACAAAACTCAAGTGCATGGAGCGCGTCATTTCGTTATCCACAATCGCATCTTTGATGACCAATTCATGCTTAGGCGTATAGTTTTTACGCCAAGTTGTTGTGGTATCAATGACAACGGGTGCGCCCATAATAGCGGTTATTTCATCGGGAATCATGTCAAATTTGACATCGAAAGGAATAGTATCCGTACGTTTTTTAGTAAATTCGATACTTACAAGCTGTGCCGTAAAACGTCCTTCTCGGGCTGCGGGTTGTGGCTTCAAAGAGCGACTATTGCCGCCAATACCGAAGTGCAAACGGATAGAATGTTTCTCTATTTTATCCTTCAAAATCGGATAGTCAGGCGAACAAAATATATTCTTAGGTTGGGTTACGTTCCAGACCATAAACAGGGATTTTATCTCGCTGCTGTCAATAGGTTTTCCCAATAGTGGTATTAATTTATCGTACATATTTAGCTATTTTAAATTTTCGGCACGAATGTCCGACATATTTTCACATTCACTTGCATTTTTCATTGTTTTATTTTGAACTTATTACGTTTTATGGTATCTCAACAATCCGAGTCATGGAGCCATGAAGTGTGAACTTATACGCGTCATTTGGCGTGGCATAAGCAATTTTCAAAGATTTGAAAGTCAAAAATTTCTTTAACGCTGAACTTGATAACATATTGATTTACAATATTTTGGTTAAAAATGCAAAGAATACTGAGGGGATGCTTGATTGCAAATCCCTTACATTTTACCCCAACCCCGTCCCCTTCATCTTATCCTCTGTCCTTTTTTCTTCGGGCAACAAGTTGTACAAGCCATAAATAGCCGATTTCAACTCATCATAATTCTTTCTTTCTAAGGCTTTTTCGCCAATATCCATAAAATGTTTGGCTTTTTTCTTATCGGGATAGTCTTCTAAGGAAGCGTAATAATGATATAGACTACTCAAATAAACAGGGTCATTTTGATCTACTTTCCAAGCAATATCTTGCATTTCACGGATTTTTGACTTGATAATGCCCACTGTGTTCGATGCCAAATAGTCACGCTCGTTGCGCACGGCGCGTTCAAACCTATCGCGTAAGGTGGGGTTTTCGGATTGCTCGATGCGGTGTTGTGTGTAGCGTTTTTGGTCAAAATATTCTTGCTTGACACTCTCCGCTTTTTGGTCACCGAGGGCAGCGTCAAGGGTTTGGGCAAGTTTGCGTTTACGCTCTTCGAGTTGGTAGCGGGTATCCGTTACGTCATTTTCGGATAGCGTTTTCAATTGGTTGTATATGCCGTCCAACTCATTGATAGCCTTGCTCACGCGGGCAGCAATTTCGTATTGCTCGTTGTATTCCAAATTCGGTAACTCGCGGCGAGCAAAACGCAACAACTCTAAGGTTTCGGTCTTCAATTTTTCGATATTCACATGACGCGCTGAGGGGCTAAATACATCCCCTTTCTCTTGGTCGGTCATCAATAGCACGGTAGAAATTTTCAAATCGCGGCTTTCACTGACTTCGATGATTATCTCCACGTCCGAGCCTTTCACGAGGTTCATATTCAAATCTTTACCCTTAAATTCAATGATACCCAATGGTAAACAAGCCGCAGGAGATGCATAGCGACTACCCTCTAATACATTGATTATCAAGGCTTCATCGCTACCTTTGGCTATTGTTTTTGATAGCGACTTGACCAATGTTTTCTTTAAAGGTAGGATAGAGTTTTTTTCAAAAATAACTTCTAATTTGGTTGTGTTGCTGTCAAAATCATCTACCTCGATACATATATCATTCGGCAAAGGCTGACCATATAGGCTGAATTTGCCTTGCACAATCTCAATCGTTTCTGACCCGTGCAGGACGGAATTGCCTTGTGGGTCAAATATTTTTAAAGTAAAAATATTGAGTTGGTTCACCATCAAAGGCAGCATATCGGATATGCGTTGGGCTAATGGTTGTGCGCCAGTATCAAAGCCGCCGTCGTTGCGGATGATGCGGTAGGTCATGCCTTGTGGTGCGTCTGTTATTAAGGCTGTAAAATATTCTTCACGGTCTTGGGTCGTTTTTTGAAACGCCGTTTTGATATTGAAACTTGATGCACCAATAGAAGCTCCCCCCCCCTCAGTATTTTGAGAGCTTTGAGGCTTTTGGGCATTAGGATTTTTGGTTTTACTACCTGCATAATACGCTGCCCCAACGGCAACGGCATTGGTAGGGTCAATATTTTGATTAACAGATATGCGCAAACGCTCTTGTATCAATCGCTTCACTAACGGAATATAAGTAGAGCCACCAATCAATATAATTTGTTGAATATCAGCATTTAATACATTATTTTTACTCAACAACGTTTCAATCATATCAATCGTGTAATGGATTTTTTCTCTAATCACATCTTCAAATTGCTCTTTGAAAATGACTTGAAAAATCTCATGTTCTTCACCCGTGCTGTCTTCAATATTAAATTCAATTTCAGCCGTGGGGCTATTGGATAGTTGAATTTTTGCATCTTCGGCTTTTAAGCGCAACTCGTAATACAATTTATTATATCGCCCGTCGGCATTGCGCATTTCAGACATCAAATTACCGAAATCACCTTTTTTCTCCAACTGCGGTATGATGATTTTTTCAATAATCAAATTATCCAAATCCAAACCGCCCAGAAAGTTATCGCCTTCGTGGTCAATGACACGCATTTCGCCTTCATCGAAGCGGACTAACGCCACGTCAAATGTGCCGCCACCCAAGTCATACACCAACCACTGACCATTGAGTAAATTGTCATTTTCGGGACGATTGGCAAAGGCTAAACTCGCCGCAATGGGTTCTTGCAACAACACAACTTCACTAAATCCCGCTTCATATCCCGCCTTTTTAGTGGCATTGGATTGTATGGTATCAAAGGAAGCGGGTATCGTAATCACGACACTATCAATAGGTTCGCCCGAATGTACAAAGTTTTTTAACTCGCGCATCACAGTAGCCGATAGCTGTATGGGCGTGCGCTCCTCATTGATATTTTTTACGAAAAAAGCCTCTGAAGTACCCATTTTGCGCTTGAACAAACTGAACACGTTGGCAGGGTCTTTTTCCACCATTTCCCGCGCTTTATCACCTACGATGATGCGTTCACGGCGATAAGCAACCACCGAAGGCAGCGTTTCTTTCAAACTCACAGGATTTTTGAATACCTCTACCTTACCCGATTGATATTTGGCAATCAACGAATTGGTTGTGCCGAGGTCTATCCCAAAATTTATTGTATTGCTCATATGCTTTCTACTATGACTACGCCTTTTTGAATAATGATACCTTGATGATGGACAATGGGTTTGATGACATCTGCGACCACCAAATTGTTGATTTGCGCGCCCGCTATGCTGGCTTCGCAGTCGGTGCGGGTTTCGTTGTACGCCTCGCCGTGCGGGTTTTGAATAGTGTAACCCATTTCAGAAAACGTATTTTTGATGCGCTCGGTATGGCGCAAAATGGACGTGTTTTGAGAAGATTTTTTCTCAATATCAAACACTTGGTTAATAATCCGCAGCAAATACTGAGGGGTATCCATATATGGTATTTTGATGTGACAATGAATGAAAAATAAGACGCTATGTTTGAGCATAAATCATGCCTTTTACAACAGCAAATTAAACGGCTTAGTTCTGTTTTTGATATGTTGAAATAAACATTTTTTGCCCCCCCCTCAGTATTTTTACTTTATTTTTAAGACTAAGTAACGATTAAGTAATACGTTTGTCTAAAATCCTGAAAGGATTAAAAATGAATAGACAATAAACGAACAGTAGTAACAACTCCGAAGGAGTTGAATATCAATTACTTAGCTATTTTAATTTAACTCTTTCAGAGTTATTGTATCTATTCATTTATTGTCTATTCATATTTAATCCTTTCAGGATTTTTGGCTAACTCATTATTTAATCATTCATAAAAAGGGTTGATAAAACAAATTTTACGTTCATTTGTCTTTTAAAAAATTTCAAAATAAGATTAATGAGAAAAGTATATCACTTATCCAGTTGCAGTACTTGTCAGAGAATATTAAAAGACACCAAAGCTGCTGCCAGTTGCGAACTACAAGACATCAAAGTACAAAACATTGAAGCCAAAGATTTGGATTGGTTAGCCACAAAAGTAGGCAGTTATGAGGCATTATTCAGTAGAAAAGCCTTGAAATATCGCGCTATGGGCTTGCACGAAAAGACCCTTTCCGAAAATGAGTACCGGAATTTGATATTGCAGGAATATACTTTTTTGAAACGCCCTGTGATAATTGTAGGCGATAAAGTTTTTGTGGGTAATTTGGCTAAAACGGTGGAAGCGGCTAAGGTGGCAATTTGAAGCCCCCCCCCTCAGTATTCCCCAACAAAAAAGCCTTTCTGCATGATAGAAAGGCTTTTTCTGCTTACTTTTTATCCGATAAAGGGTTAATTTTTTCTTTTAAAAGCGCAAGTTCTTGAAGTAACGTTTGCTCGCGTTTCAAGGCTTCTTCTTTCGCTCTACGTTCTTCTTCTACTTTCTGACTTAATTTATCTATCTTAACATTTTGCGATTGGAATTCATTTTCAACTTCATCTTCAGCATACATGGCTTCTAAAATTTGGTCATCTTGCAAAGCCATATTAAGGCGTTTAAGCATACGCTCAACTTGCGGCCCCGTGTATTCTAATACTTGACTATTCGTAGTTTTATATTTATGTTGGCTGAAAATGTCCAATATTTTTTCTAATTCAGTTTGAGCTACCATTGCCAATCTTGGAATTTGTATCGCATATAAATCATGCGAAAGGTGTTCTACAAAATCTTCTATTACTTTTAGCTTTTTGCCCGAAACGGCATTGTAATAAGTTCTTTTAACAAATAAAACGGGTACACGCACTTTTTTAAGACGGAAACCCAAGAAATAAATTGTGGTTATTGGTAAACTTACTTTCTCAGATTTCCCCACTTCTGTTTCAATATCCTCTAAGTTGAAGTAATTTTTAGCTATATATCGTCTAAAACGTGATACCGTATAGTTTTTTTTGCTTTTCTGTATTTCAATCAGAATAACGCGCAATGAGCCATCTTTATCTCGTACAGTGGCTTTAAAATCAATCCGCATCAAGCGCAATCCACGTATAGTTGTCGTTATCAACTCTTGTGGTTTAATATCTAATGAGACGATTTCAACATTCAAAATGGCAGAGAGAATAGACTTTGCTATCTCAGTATCTTCCATCAAATATTTAAAAACAACATCATAAATTGGGTTGGCTATTTTCATTGTGTACGTTTTGACCTAGTAGAATAGTTTTTCATCTACAAATTTAGAAGATTATTATTATTTTTACAAATAAAAAAATAAAAATCTTTAGCTTGTATTGAAGCACCCCCTCAGTATTTCCCCAACAAAAAAGCCTTTCCGCACGATGGAAAGGCTTTTTTTATTATTCAATAATATTTCCGATGTACCCCAAAAGCGGGTTGAATACGGTCTTTTTCAGACATAATGGCTTCATCAAGGTCAATTTGCCAATCTATATTCAACTGCGGGTCATTCACATCTATGCTCCCTTCGTGTTCTTTTGAATAGAAATTATCACATTTATAGAAAAACTCGGCGACATCACTCATGACCACAAAACCATGCGCAAACCCGCGTGGTATATAGAGTTGCTTCTTATTTTCGGCACTCAATAATATGGTGTAAGTCTGCCCATAAGTCGGTGAACCTTCGCGTATATCCACTACTACATCCAATACTTCACCTTCGATGCAGCGCACCAATTTGGCTTGTGCATATTCGCCCACTTGATAGTGCAACCCCCTCAGTACCCCGCGCGTTGAACGACTCTGATTGTCTTGCACAAACACAGCATTGATACCCGCTTGATGAAAGGTATCATAGTTGTAGCATTCATAAAAATAGCCACGTTCATCACCCCAAACTTTGGGTTCAAATACTTTTAAGCCGTCAATTCCTGTTTCGATAAAAGGCATAAAAAATTACAA
>JAYVKQ010000012.1:0-4384 GCA_043768285.1 Saprospiraceae bacterium
TTCGACACAGGCGTTTATAATCAATACTTTACACCATGTGTCGAATAAATTCGACACTACATTAGGGCATAACCAATTTTATACATTGTCGAGTGATGGTGATTTTTTTAAGTGTTCTTGTTTTTAAGTTGATAATATGAGCGCGTTTCGCGCCATCATACTCTGCGTGACTGAGGAGGTCTATAAGAAACAATGGAAACGAAAATTAGTTCAATAGTTTCCAAAGTTTCTGCATTAACGTTTACAAATATATTCTTATTTTGTCTTAGAATACAATACTGATAACTTCGGAAATCTCTGAAATAAACATTTTGACACTACGTGTCGGTAGGAATTGCTTGAAATCGTAGTTATTATAAACATTTTGACTCTACGAGTCATAGGAAACTGCTAAAATGTAAATGACACGTAGTGTCAAAAATGTTTATAATAACCACGATTTTGAACTATTCGCGCTGACACGTAGTGTCAAAATGTTTATTTCAGAGATTTCCGAAGTTATCAGTACAATATAATATTTTCAAACCATTAAATATGCTGGTTGAACTGGTTATTATACGAGCAATTTGGGCTTTCGGATTTTAATAAGTAGTTAGATGTAAATAATCGACAATTTTATTTTTCATAATATACTGTCACGCCCTGTCGTGATGAAGCTGGAAGCATCAAGGGCGTATAAAAAAACCTACTAAATCCTTTCTAATTCTAAAAATCTCAATTCTTATTAAATACAAAATACTTATTATATAAAAACATCAAAAACCAAACCGAACACGCCGCCACGATACGTGCCAACCACGGATTGGGGTGAATATAAGTTGTCAAAAGCCATACGCCGCCTACATTCAGACCCATACCAATCAATACGCCAACTATAAAGCGCACTATCAAGACGACAGGACGCAGCCCGCCGTTGCTTTGGAAAACCCAATTGCGGTGTAAAATAAACGCCACCACAGCCCCTACCGAACGACCAATAACAGTAGCAATAACTGCACTGATACTTGCTTTGAGGGCAAAATGAAACACAACAAAGTCGGCAATAGTTGCTACAATCGAGACAGACCCATATTTACTCAATACCGCAATCAGCGATTGATAGGGTTTTAAAATAGACGAAATAGGCATATAAATATTTTTAATTCTCGTAGATAAACGCTTAAACGCAACTTATTATTGATATGAACGCACAAGGAACGACGAAACAATAAAAGCGTATTTTGAAACTATTCTATTATCTCCATACATATCATCTTTTGCGTTAAATATTAAACATATTCGCCTTAAAAGATAATCAATCTGGTAAAAATATAATCAGCTTGAAAATGCGCTTTTATTATTTCGGCGTTCCTAATTGACGATTTGGCAAGATTTTGGGAAAATATTTACAAATTTATTAATACTTAGTAGTGAAAACTAATACCTCTCACCATTATTTAATCTTGACCATTTAAAAAATAATACAATGAAAATGCTACGCTTTTTACTCTTAGGCTTTGCCTTAGTGTGCAGCCTATCTACATTCGCCCAAAGAACTATCAAAGGAAAAATCATTGATGGTGGTTCGGATGAACCAGTTGTTGGAGCGACTATTACCGACAAATTGAGCAAGGTCACAATCACCACAGATGCAACAGGTAGTTTCAAAATGACGGTATCAAAAGATACAAAATCAGTAGAAATTATCGCTAATGGCTTCGCCAAAACGGAATTTTTGCTTGGCGAAACGGACGCTGTTACCATTAGTTTGAAAGAACAATCAGGTTTGAGTATAGTGCAAACCACAAACGTGATTGGCTCGCGTAATCTAAACCGTTCTAAAAACGATGCGCCTGTGGCAGTAGATATTATCCCTGTCGCAAAAGTATTGTCTCAAACAGGGCATATTGAGTTGAACCAAATCATGCAATATGCTGTCCCGTCTTTCAACGCCAATCGCCAAACGGGTGCCGACCTTGCCGACCATGTAGATCCAACATCTATGCGCGGCATGGGTCCTGACCAAATGCTCGTATTGGTAAATGGGAAAAGAATGCGCCCATCGTCCGTTATCAATATATTTGGTGTGCGCGGAAGGGGCAATGCAGGATATGACCTAAACACCATTCCCGCCGCAATGGTTGAGCGCATAGAGGTATTGCGCGATGGTGCAGCTGCCCAATATGGCTTAGATGCTGTGGCAGGGGTTATCAATATCGTAACTAAAAACAACCAAACTGGAACAGCTGCCAATGTAAGCTACGGCTCAAATGTAACAGGTTGGGGTTCGAGTTTGAATTATGACAAGGTAGGCAAAATTATCCCAAATAGTATTGATGGTGCTTTGATGAACGCCAATGTGATGCACGGCTTCAAAATCGGCAAAGGCAACTTAACGGTAGTCGCAGATTATATGTCGAAAGGTGGCACTTTGCGCCCCAATAATACCGAGGCTTTTGAAGATAGCGACTACCGCAGCAAAGCGGGCGATGCCGCCATCAATGCCACTTCTTTATACGTCAATGGCACTTATCCTTTGAAAAAAGGCGAATTGTACCTATCTGGCGGCTTTAATAAGCGTTTTACAAAATCAAATATCTGGAATATTCCCTTTGATGATACCACGCGCAATGTATATGAAATTTATAACGAACCTTATTTTCCTATCTTAAAAACGGGTATGGATAATGTGTTGAGTACAGCGGGTTATAAAACGAATTTCGGCAAATGGCAATTTGATATCAGCAATTCTTTTGGTGCTACCGATGTTGAAACTTCTACCGAGAACACGTTAAACCCTTCTTTGGGGACAAAATCGACGACTGCATTTTTTAATTCGCACCAACACTACTACCAAAACGCCTTGAATATGGATTTCAACCGTTCATTCGCGCGCTTGAATTTGGCTTTTGGTGCTGAATATCGCCGCGAAAAATACCAAACACTGAGGGGTGACGAGGCTTCTTGGAAAACGTATGACAATCCTGAATTTGAACTGACTGACCCCGCTACTGGCAATGTCTATATGGCAACCAAAGTGGGCACATCACAAGGCTTCCCTGGTTTGCGTCCTGAGCAAGAAGTGAACGCGACACGCAATAACGCGGGCTTGTATGCCGATGCGGAATACAATTTGACAAAAACAGTCATTTTAGCGGGTGCTGTACGTTTTGAAAATTATTCAGATTTTGGGAGTGTTTATGGTGGCAAATTAGCTGCCCGCGTGCGTATCAACAACAAATTAGCAATGCGTGGCTCTGTGCAAACGGGCTTCCGTGCGCCAAGTTTGACGCAGGTGTATTTCCAATCTACTATCAACGACGTGGACGCAACGGGTAATAATTTTGAAAAAATAGTAGCGAATAATCGCAGCGCATTGGCACAAAAATCACAAATCCCAGCTTTAAAAGCGGAGCAATCGCGCAATATCGGCGGCGGGTTTGTTTATACGCCGAATAAAAATATGCAACTCTCGATTGACGGATATAGCATCAATGTGAAAGACCGCATCGTTATGTCAGGTGTGTTTTTCGATGATGACAACGCCATTGGTGCTGCCCTCAAAGACCTCAATGTAACGGCGGCACAATTCTTTATCAATGCTTTGGATACCAAAACATTGGGGCTTGACATCAATGCATCTTACAAATTGGATATAAACAAAAACACTGTCATTTTCACTTTGGCGGGTAATATCAACAAAATGGAAAAAGGCGATGTGAATGTGCCTACACTATTAAAAGGTAAAGAAGATAAAGTATTAAGTCCCAGAGAGTTACAGATGATACTTGCGGCTGCCCCTAATAGCAAATTTCATGCTATGGCAGATTACCAGTTCAAAAAATTCAGTGCAACTGTGCGTTTGACCTATTTTTCACAGATTGAATTGATAGGCACAAGTGGCATTCTCGGTTATGATGATACTAAAGATGCTCTCTATAAAAGCAACCGCGCAGCGTGGATGAATCTTGTAGGCGAAAACTACAAACCCCGCGTCGTGCCTGATATTGCCTTAAACTATGATATTACGCCCAAAGTGCGTATGACCGTTGGTGGCAACAATATCCTTGACGTATATCCAACCATACAAAGCTCTGGCTCAACAGACGGTGGTGCAATGTGGGATGGCGTACAAATGGGCATGGGCGGCGCGTATTTCTTTGGAAAATTGAGCGTTAAGTTATAAGCATATAAAGCATGACGTTAGCGAAATCTAACGTTTTTCAATAAAAAAGCCATGTTTTCAGTAGAAAACGTGGCTTTTTTATTGAAAAAAATCCAAGAAGGTTTTTGATTTTATGATATAAAAAACTGAAAAATTTTTATATCATAAAATCAAAAATAGATCCCCTTCCTCAGGGTTGATTGGTTCTAAACCCGAAGGGTTTTAACGTGAATAACCCCG
>JAYVKQ010000013.1:0-5044 GCA_043768285.1 Saprospiraceae bacterium
TTCGACACAAGGCGCATGGTGTCGAATGAATTCGACACGACCTGTAAAACTTTAAAAACCGTAGAAAAATATCAATTGCACTTTTACGGTTTTCTGAAAAAAGGTTCATACCTTGTGGCATAAATCATTTTATCCGATGAATGCTGAAATTGCCATTGTCAAATCGAATAGGCTCATTGAGACGGGCTATAAGCTGGGGTCTCGTGAGCAATTCTTTATTTTATTCCTTATTTCGCGTATCACGCCGCAGGATACGGAGTTTCGGGAATACCGTATCCATTATAAAGATATTGCGAAATTGATGAATTTTGATGGTCGCCGCCGCGTTGCCAACAAGGATGATGTGTTTAAAATGATGAACAATCTGAATACTCAACCCATTCGCTTTACCGATGGCGATGAAGATGTGCAGATGGTATGGATTTCAAAATTGCGCTACAATAAGCCTACCCAAGAGTTTACTTTTACCTTCGACCCCGAGCTAAAAGGCTTTTTGTTGCAACTGAAAGAGCATTTTACACTCTATAATATCAGCAATATTGCTTATTTGAGTGGTCATAGCACCCGCATATATGAGGTATTGAAACGCCATCAATATAAGAAAACACCGATTGTATTGACTATTAAAGATTTGAAATTTTGGCTACAAATTGAGGATAAATACCCCGAATATTACGAGTTTAAACGCTGGGTATTAGAGCCTTCACGGATTGAAACGGAACAATATACGGATATAAAGTTCACCTATACGGAAGCGGAAAAAGATGGTAAAAAAATAGTGAGTTTATTGTTTACTATTTACGAAAATGACCCTAAAGACAAGCCCGTAGGGGATAATATGTTGGTCAATATGAGTGAACGTCTGTTTTCAGATGGGGCAAAAAAGCAAAGTGTGCCTAAAACGGCTGAAGTAAAACCTAAGAAATCACCCACGCCAACCACGCAAACCGATAATCTGACTTATGCCCAATACAAAGCCTATCAATTTTTGAACGAGAAAGGGGTCAATGGCAGTTGGATATTGAAAACGCTTTTGGCAGATAGTGCCTCGCAACACGAACCACTGCAAGGCTACGAGGATATATATGTGCAAATGATGTGGCAGTTTTTCGCTTCCAAAAGCAAATCGAAAGAACCAGCGGGGGCATTTGTGAATTGGTACAAAGACGGGAAACTGACGGATAATGCCCTACACGCCCGTTTTACTGAGGGGGTCATTAATCGCGCCAAGTTGATGACCGAAACAGAACAAGACAATCGCCGCAAAGCCAAGGGTGTACCACATGCACAATTTAAAGCGCAAGCCTTAGCTGCACAAGCCCACGATACGAAACCAAAGCCAAAACCGACCATCAACCAAAGCCAACCGATTAAAGAAAGCCTTGCCCAGATGGTTGCTCACCAACGCAAACCCGCTTTTGATATTGACAAATTTAAAGTGGACTATGCCGAACAGTATCAAATGATATTAGAAAAAGCAAAAAGTGATTATGTTCAATTTTATGCATCTTCGGGCGTAAAAGCCTTTGATATGGGAAAAAATGTGGGGAATATCGAGCATAGGGCTAAGGAGATGAGCGAACAATGGTATAAAGACATAAAGATATAAAGATGTTTTTCTCTTTACAAAAACCCGTGCCACCGTTCAAACGGTGGCACGGGTTAGCTCAATTGTCATTTATTAATTATCTTTCGATAACCTTTCCCTCCGCACTACCATATTTTACAATACGAATTTCAGCGCGGCGATTGGCTTGGTGGTCGGTTTCGGCGCAAGGCACATCGTCGTCGCAATCGTTTGTCAATACTAACTCACCCCTTGACACACGGTTGATGCGGTGGCGGTTAATGCCATTTTTGATGAGGTACTGTGTGGCGTTGATGGCGCGGCGTTCCGATAAGTTGTCGTTGTAGCGATTTGCCCCGCGACTGTCGGTGTGTGCTTCTACCTCAATCATCATATCAGGATATAGATTGAGCATTATAATGACCGAATCAAGGGTGCGGCAGGCATCTTTGCGGATATGGGCTTTATCAAAATCGTAGTAAATTTTATTCATATAGATAAACTCCGTATTGGCAGCCGTGGTGACGGGTCGCTCAACTAAAATTGACGCAGGATTGGCATTGATAGCAGGGTTGGTAGCCTTATCCAACGTAGCAATAGCTTTAGATTGGCGCATTAAAATTGTAATTTTGGTGCGCGTATCTTCTTTTGTATAGGTTATTTTTTCGGTAAAATAATCGGCTTTTAAGATGTCAATATTATGGTTGTCGCCTTTATCAATGTGCAATATGGCTGTGCCGTCGGCTTCGGTCAATACATTGCCACGCTTGCGCCAATGCACATTTGCTAAGGAAATGGGTTTGCGGGTGTCTCTATCCAATACTTGAACGGTTACTACGGTTAAGTTCTCCTCTTTTGGTTTATCCAGCAATACGATAATTTCGGGACGCATATCGGTTTTTGTTAAGCCAAAAAGTTCAGTATCGTACGTATCTTTGTTGATTTTTACCTCGTAGTCATATTGTCGTTTACGGCTTAAAGTCACTTGTCCTTTTTCGTTGGTAGTATATTTCTGAACACCGTTTTCGTGAGCATTTTGCAACAATAAAGTAACCTCTGCATTAGCAATAATAGCTTGCGTATGGCGGTCAAGCACGGTCACGAGTAGAGGGAGAGTTTCCTCTTGATTGGGCTGTAATTTATCGTCCATTAAGAAACTATAAATATCATCTTCGCCAAAACCACCCGCGCGATTGGATGAAAAATAGCCTAATTTACGTTCATTATTTAAAATAAAGCCAAAATCATCTTTTTCGGAGTTGAAAGGTGTACCAATACTGAGGGGGGTACCAAATTCTTCAGAACTCTGTTTTTTGCGAACATGGTAGATGTCTAAGCCGCCCGTACCACCCAATTTATTAGAAGAAAAAAAGAGTGTGCCATCAGTGTGTAGGAAAGGGAAGACCTCATTTTTTTCGCTGTTTACAGTAGGACCCAAATTCATGGGCTTGCCTACTTTGCCATTTGGTAATATTTCACTCATGTATAAATCCATACCGCCGTAGCCGCCTTTACGATTGGAGGAAAAATAAATCCATTTGCCATCTGCGGATAGGGTAGGGTGGCAATAGTCTTTGGTTTCGCGGTCAAACTCTACACGGGTGGGTTTGCCCCAGCCTTTATCGGTCAGTTCCGATCTATAAATCTGCATACGGTCAATGAGTTCTACATATTTTGCCTTACCCGATTTTTGATTGTTATTTCTTGAAAAATAAACTGTTTTGAAGTCTTTTGAAAACGTCAGAGGACCTTCATGCACAGTTGTCACCAACTCGACAGCGAAGGGTTCGGGTTTTTGCAAAACGCCTTTATTGTCTTTTTTAGAAATCAATAAAGACATTGTTTTTTGGTTGATATGCTTATCGAACATCTTGTTTTTGCTAACAATATCTTGATTGTTAGATACGAAAACAATCCCATCTTTATGGAAAGCGGGCGCAAAGTCTAATTTTGAAGAATTAACAATGCTGACATTGGATATTATCGCCTTATCGAAAGATTGGGCGGATAAGCCTATGGCTAAAAAACTGCAAATAAGAGTTAAGCAAAAATATAGTTTTCTCATTTCTGAATGTTACTTTTATGAACCGAATATGGATGATGCTTTCGTGGTTTTTTAAGTGAAAATTGAATTATTTAGCCACTAATTACACGAATTAGCACTAATTTTTTTCAATCTGTGTCAATTCGTGTAATTAGTGGCTAAATAATATAAAAAAAGTAACTCCGATTTTACTCGGAGTTACGCCCTGATTATCTCTTTTATGTGACTAAAAGAAATAACGCGGATTATGCAAAATCTTTTTGTTTTTGATAAAATCGTATCGCAATAACACTTCAACTGAGCCACTCGATACATTTTTGATTTCACTTAACGTAAAATCATAGGCTGCACCAATGCCCAATTGGTCGTCGGCTTGGAAAAAACCCATCACACTGAACGCATCACTGCCGCCGTATTTGGAATTGCCTGTACGAAAAGCTCCTGCAAGCTAGAACGTTCTGTTATACATTAAACCCAAATTCAAATCAGCACTCAGGGGCGCATTTTTGACGTATTTGACCATTACAGACGGTTTTAGATGAAAGCTTTCGCTGCCCAATCTGAAAAAGCCACCAGCTTGTAAGTAGGCATGACGTTGCTCGGCACTGTACGGGTCATATGTATGTTTTTTATTGAGCTCAATTGGATTTTTAATCAAATTGGGACACGATAAACCTACATAAAATGACTTCATATCAAAATATATGCCCATACCTATATTGGTCTTTAAAAGGAAAGGACTTTCCTGCGCCAAATAGCTATCGCCAGGGTTTTTGACATAAATTTGAGGGTCTTGTAAATCGAAACGATATTTTTTTACGTTGCCGCTCATGCCGATACGAAAGGTCACATCTTCGGTGTGCATCACATCGTAATTGAGGGCAAGGTTCGCAAAATCACGATATACAATTCCTTCCTGTTGGTGCGAAACGGTCATACCTGCGCCCAAGCGGGATTTTTTCAAAGGCGTGTCAAAGCTCGCTAAAAATGAAGTCGGATGCCCTTCGTAGCCCATCCACTGATTTCGATACAAAGCCGTAGCCGAGGGTATGCGCCGCGCCCCCGCAAAGCCAGGGTTTAGCAACATATTATTGTACGAAAACTGCGTGTACTGCGCTTCTTGTTGAGCAACCGTTGTAAAATGAATGATAAGCACTAAAAGTGTCGTAAAAACTGCTGTAAGTTTCCTCATTATATATTTTATCGTAAAATTGATTAGTAAAAATTGGTTTTAATTGTAGGGAGTAAATGACAATATTTTAATGGATAATTGATAATGGAGAGTGGATAATATCACACAGATATTATTTGATAACCAATATGTTATCCATTTGACTTTATCGCCATATCACAGTACGATACGATGCTTATCCGTCAAACAAAAAGATAATATGCCAAAGAACTTTTTTTAGTTATGAGTTATGAGTTATGAG
>JAYVKQ010000014.1:0-3362 GCA_043768285.1 Saprospiraceae bacterium
TGCATCAATCAAGGCAAGTCGCTTTTTTTGTTACTATACCATCGTATCTATCTACGCCATTTCCAACACCTCTTTCGCCTTCACTAACCCACTTTTCACCAAATATTCCGCAATTTGAACAGCATTGGTAGCTGCACCTTTGCGTAGATTGTCGGCGACAATCCACATATTGACAGTTTTGGGTTGGGTTTCGTCGCGGCGGATGCGCCCTACGAAAACCTCGTCGCGCTCGTGGGCATCTTTGGGCATCGGGTATTTAAAGTTCTTAACATCGTCCACCACGATGACCCCCTCAGTATTTTCGAGGATTTGACGCAATTCTGCCACGTCATATTCTTTTTTAAACTCAATATTTACGGCTTCTGAGTGACCGCCCATCACGGGTATACGTACTGTTGTAGCGGTTACTTTAATGGATTTATCGCCCATGATTTTTATGGTTTCGTTCACCATTTTCATTTCTTCTTTGGTGTAGCCATTGTCTAAAAACGAATCAATATGCGGGATAGCGTTCATATCAATTTGGTATTTGTACGCCATTTCGCCGTCATAAACGCCATTGCGCTCGTTCATCATTTGGGTCACGGCTTTCACGCCCGTACCCGTCACGGATTGGTAGGTCGAAACAACAACGCGCTTGATTTTATAGGTATCGTGCAAAGGCTTTAACGCCACCACCATCTGAATAGTCGAGCAATTAGGATTGGCGATGATTTTATCGCGCTTGGTCAATACGTGCGCATTCACCTCTGGCACGACCAATTTTTTAGTTACATCCATGCGCCATGCGGAGGAGTTGTCAATGACAACCGTGCCTTTTTTGGCAAAAAGCGGTGCAAACTCTAATGACGTGCTGCCACCTGCCGAAAATATCGCAATATCGGGCTTCGCTTTGATGGCATCTTTCATGCTCACCACCTTGTACGGCGTACCCTTGAACAAGATAACCTTACCCACACTGCGCTCAGACGCTACGGGCAACAATTCAGAGACGGGGAAATCGCGCTCTTCCAACACTTTCAACATAGCTGTGCCAACCAAACCAGTAGCACCTACAACAGCAACTTTCATTTTAGAAAATTTTTATATATTTGTGATGAATTAATTGGTACGAATGTGATATTTGCACACGAATTACACGAATTAATAACGAATTTTTCTACTTTAGATGTATTAAAATTAGAGAAATTCGATACTAATTCGTGTCATTCATGTGTAAATTTTACATTTTAATTTTAAAAACCGCAAATATAGGACTTATAAACATTTCAAACATGAAAACGAACATTTTTTACCTTATTTTGATGATATTCCCTCTGAATATCGCCCTTTTCGGGCAAAATAGATACGATATACTCATCAACGAGTTTATGGCATTTCCAAAAAGCACAAACGGCTTGCCAAATGCAGAGTATATTGAACTCTACAACGCATCTACAAAAACTATTAATCTCCATAATTGGAAAATAGTAAACGGCAATCATCGGGATACCATTCGCAATGTGAGTATTGCAGCCGATAGTTTTCTCCTTATTCACAGTAAAGAGGACTTTATACGATATGGTAAAACGTTGAAAATCAGCAATTTAGCTACGCTCTCTAACCCAGGCGATGAGTTTATATTGATGAATGATAAAAACGAGGTCATTGATGCTGTTCGCTATGATATATCGACTTACCAAAATGCAACCAAAGCAAAAGGCGGTTGGTCGTTGGAGCGCATTAATCCTAAAAACCCTTGTTTATTGGATAATTGGATTGCGAATAATGGCTCGGGCGGTACACCTTGCAAACGCAATTCTGCCTATAATCCCAATTTTGATACACCGACTTATATCCAATCTTACTATTTTTTAAATTCAAAATCGCTGTTTGTTTCTTTTAATAAATCTTTCAATGATGCTCTTTTGAATACCCATTTTAGTATCAATAATGGTTTAAATATCGTTGAAAAGCCGAGTGTTAGTCCACCTTTTTTTAACGGCATTACGCTTACTTTTGATAAAGCATTTGATAAAAACACGCTTTATAATTTTACTATAAAAAAAACGCTAACGTATTATCAATCAATGCCTTTATTGAAAAAAGACACCACAATTTTGTTGCAATATCCGACTGCGATTGATAAAGATAGTTTGATAATTAATGAAGTTTTAATCAATCCAGAAACAGGTCATTTTAGGTATATTGAACTCTACAACTTATCGAAAACAAAAGCCTATGATTTAGGTAAAATTAATATTGTAGAAAATATAAAAGGCGATAAATTAGATATTACTATCCCACATATTATTTTTCCTAATAATTATGCAGTCATTACTGAAAACCCCAATGTGGTCGCCAGAAGATACAGTGTGGATAGCTTGAAATACCGTTTTTTAAAACAAAAACTCATGGCTTGGGCAGATGATAAAGGAGATATTTTGTTGATGGTAGGTAGAGATACGCTCGATAGATTGACTTATGAGAGAACTTTTCACTCTCCCCTACTCGCCAATACTGAGGGGGTCGCCTTAGAGCGCGTCAATCCGAATAGTCGCGCAAATGATAAAAGCAATTGGCAATCGGCGGCCAAAACGGCGGGCTATGGTACGCCTGGATATAAAAATTCGCAATTCAATGATAAGGCTACCCCCTCCCTATTTCAAGACGAAAATGTTAATTTTTACTTAGAAAAAACGTCATTTTCGCCCAATGAAGATGGTTTTCAAGATTATTTGCCCATCCAATACAAGGTGGATAAAAGTGGATATATCGTGAATATCAGCGTTTATAATGCCAATGGGCATTTTGTCACCTACGTCGAACAGAATACCACAATCGCTCTTGAAGGTGAATTTAAGTGGTATGGTGAAACAAAAAGGCGCGAGAATAGGGAGGAAAGCGTTAAGGTTTCGGCTGGTTTGTATATCATATATGTAGAGTTGCTGTCGCTTGAAGGGCGAAAAAATACGTGGAAACTACTCGCCTATTTGTCAAACGATTGATGTACAACGGAACGCTGTTCCGTTGAAATCAGTGCAACGGAACAGCGTTCCGTTGAATGTAATTAGTGCAACCGAACGATGTTCCGTTGAATGTAATTAGACCCAACGGAACAGCGTTCCGTTGCACTGATTTGTCAAACAATTGAGAAAAATACGCTATAAAGATACACCAAAACGAATTTTAACTATTTTTGTGCCAATGGAAATATTTGGACCAAATAGGAATAAACTCTTAACGTTTGCCATTTCGCTACTGCTGGTAGTTGGAATGGTCATCAGTATTTTTACACCCAATTTTTTTATTTTCACATGGTGGTCTAAGTTTATCATGCAAATAGCGGTGGGGTATTGGGCAATTGGTCTCGGGTTTTTATT
>JAYVKQ010000015.1:0-6691 GCA_043768285.1 Saprospiraceae bacterium
ATAGTAAAAGAACCGATTGTTTAATTAAAAATGTCGATTGGAAAAATAATCCTTCGCAATTTACTTTTAAACTAAAAGAAAATGACGCAACACAAACTGCTGATATAAAAACGACTAAAGAATTTGGTGTTACCAACGTATCCCGATTTGTTAGAAGTGAGGTATATATAGACAGGTCTCCAGAAGTCATTGCGCGTATGAATAAAGATAGATACCCTTATTGGAAAAAAGAAACGCTTTTCTTACGGGTTTTGATTGAAGGTGACGCTAATCTGTATTATTTTGATGATGCCGAGTCGCATTTGTATTTTTTTAATGTAAAAGATGATACTATCGGGCAGTTAATATATAAAAGGTATAGAACTGAGGGGTCAGCCTTAGGGGTCAACAGAAGTTTCTTACAGCAATTGGTTGAAAATTTAAGATGCGGAGATAACCCCATTCAAGAAATGGAAAAAATGAAGTACGAACTTGATGATTTAACTAAGTTTTTTACACGATATAATACGTGTGTATCTGGCAAATCAAATATTATTGATGAAAAATCAATCAGAAGTAAGTTCAATTTTGTTTTTAGAGTAAAATCAGGAATTGACTATTATAAATTTAGTGCCACCTCAGCCTTCAATTTTTTAGGTACACCAAATATAAATATGCCTCCAAAAGTATCACCTCGAATTGGCTTAGAGTTGGAAACTATTTTACCTTTTAATAAAAACAAATGGGGAATATTTTTAGAGCCAACTTTACAATTTTATCAAGCAACCGATAACGCCAGTAATTATTCAATAAAATATTCTACTTTCGATATACCACTTGGCTTCCGACACTATTTTTTTCTAAATGATAATTCTAAAATATTCTTAGATTTTGCATATCTTTTTGAATTTAATTTAGGAAAAAATTATGTGCGCTCACCAAGTAGAAGTCTTGATTATGATTTATTGAGGTATCATTCAGTTTATGGTGGTGTTGGGTATGCGTTTAAGAAACATGGTCTTGAATTACGATATTATCCCTCTAAAAAGCCTTTAAATACATATTTTTCATGGGATAGCAAATTTTCTAACATGAGTTTAGTTTATGGTTATAAATTCTAAGAAAACACATTTTTAATCAAATTTTTAAAATAAAATATCATGAAACCTATTCATATCGCCGCCCTCGCCGTCATCGCTATTGGTATCGCCGCTTTGACATTGCAAGCCAAAGACGTGGCTACTTATTCTAATTTTGGAGATGCACTCAAATCGAATGACAAAGTGAAAGTAGCGGGTCAGTTGGCAAAAGATAAGCCGATGGATTATGACCCTATCAAAAATCCGAATAAATTTTCTTTTTTCCTCCGCGACCAAAACGGGCGCGAAGTACAAGTGCAATTAATGAAACCCAAACCACAGGATTTTGAACTATCCGAACAAGTGGTCGTGACGGGCGAAATGAAAGATGGCATCTTCGTAGCCAATGATGTGCTGATGAAATGCCCTTCCAAATATAAAGATGAAGAAGTTTATATGAAAAAAAATAAAGAATAGTTGATAGTTAATAGTTGATAGTTGATAGTAAAAAAAATACTATCAGTTATCAACTATTAACTATCAACTATAATCTATCAACTATCAACTATTTTAAATGCCTGATATTCAATACATTGGAGAAAATCTCATACCGCGCAACATAGGTCACTTTGCTGTTGTGTTAAGTTTTGTAGCGGCTATTGTGTCCGCTTTGGGGTACTTTTTTGCAACTCAAAATCGTGAAAATACTGAGGGGGTAAGCTGGCAACGCATAGGGCGATGGGCATATGCCACACATGGCATATCGGTTTTGACGGTGATAGGAGCGATATTCTACGTGATGATAAACCGCCGCTACGAGTATTTTTACGCTCATACGCACACGGACAATAACCTCGAACCACAATACCTTTTTTGCGCTTTTTGGGAAGGGCAAGAAGGGAGTTTTCTACTCTGGATGTTTTGGCACGTCGTGTTAGGAGCATGGTTGATGAAGTTTGCGAAGGATTGGGAAAGCCCTGTGATGAGTGTGTTGGCAAGCGTACAAGTGTTTTTAGCGTCTATGATATTGGGTTTGCACTTTGGTTGGGGCGAGCATATCATCAAATGGGGTAGCAATCCTATTTTGCTGTTGCGCGAAACCACCGATGCGCCTATATTTGCACAAGCCGATTATTTGTCAAAAATAAGTACAACAGCAAGGGGCTTGGTTACGTCTTTGCAAAATTATTGGATGATTATTCACCCGCCTACCCTATTCTTAGGTTTTGCCTCTACGACCATTCCGTTTTGCTACGCTATTGCAGGTCTGTGGACAAAACGCTATACCGAATGGCTCAAACCCGCATTCCCATATGCTCTTTTTTCGGGTGCGATATTAGGTACAGGCATTTCGATGGGCGGTATGTGGGCATATGAAGCCTTGAGTTTTAATGGTTATTGGGCATGGGACCCCGTTGAAAACGCTTCACTTGTGCCGTGGTTGATTTTGATAGCGGGTATTCACACCCACCTTATCGCCCGCGCTACGGGGCAATCGTTAAAAACGACTTTTGCTTTTTATATATTGACCTTCCTTTTCACGCTATATTCTACTTTTTTAACCCGAAGTGGTATTCTGGGTGATAGCTCTGCACACGCCTTTACAGAGATGGGATTAGAGTGGCAATTGGTGCTGTTTCAAGTCTATTTTTTAGGATTAGCGGGGTATCATTTTATTAAAAATTTCAGAAAAATACCTGAGCAACAGAAAGAGGAAAGTGTAGCCAGCCGCGAGTTTTGGATGTTTATTGGGTCTTTGGTCTTGATATTATCCGTCGTTTTTATCTCATTTACAACGTCTATTCCTGTTTATAATAAGATATTGGGCTTTGTTGCTGATATATTCAAATTTAAAGCACCACATTTGACTACGCCCATTGAACCCATTGCGCATTACAACAAAACACAACTCTGGATAGGTGTTTTCATGGGTTTACTATCCGCAGGAGCACAATTTTTGCGCTTCAAAGAATTCAATTTTGCAGGGTATAAAAAGACATTTTTTATTCACGCGGGTATATCGCTTGCACTATCATTGGTATTGACCACGATTGCAAGTCAATGGATAGATGTGATGGCTTGGCAATATAAACTATTGTTGTTTTCGGGTATTTTTACGGTTATTTCTAATGCAGAATATGCGGTAACATTCCTAAAAGGACGACCTCAAGCGGCGGGTTCTGCCGTGTCGCACATTGGATTCGGTCTATTGATAGTCGGTATATTGGCTTCTGGTCTGAATAAAAAATGGATTTCGTCAAACCGTTTTGCGATGGAAAGTTTGATTAATTTTACGGAGGAACAATTCAATAAAAACGTACTTTTGATGAAAGGCTTGCCCCTGTTTATGAATGGTTACGAGGTACTCTACGAAAGCGATACGACTATTAACCACAGACGTTTTTTCACGCTAAATTTTAAGAAAAAAGCCGAAGATATGAAGACCACCGTGGATTCGTTTACGCTGCGTCCGTTCTTGCATTATGATAAAAAAACGGGAAAAGTATCTGCCAATAATCCCGATACAAAGCGTCTTTGGAATTATGATATATTTACTTTAGTGGCTTCTATACCACCAGGTGAGCAAGACCCCGAAATTGCGCGACAAGAAGAAGACAGTTTGAAATATATTATACATGAAGTCGCTATGGGCGAATATCTTTCTCCTAAAATTCAAGATGCGAAGACCCCTCAGTATTCAGTCCAGTTTGAAGGCTATGATATGAAACCCAAGCATCCAAAATACATTCCCGAAGAAAAGGACGTGGCAGTAGGTGTGAAATTGGCATTTACAAGGACAGATAAAAAAGCGGAAGATACGGTAATTCATGTGATGCCGATAGTCCTATTGCGCGATGAAGCTGTGTATCAATTGCCATCCACAGTGAATGAATTGGGCTTACGCGTACACGCCGATGCGGGGGTATTTGAAAAGCTATTTATGCCTGAAAAGGATTTAAAATTTAAGACATATACCTTAAAAGAAGGCGGCAATATACAATTTGGCGATAAAACCATTACATTCGATGGTGTTAATCCGAATGCCCAACCCAAAGGATTTAAGACCCAAGAGGGCGATTTAGTAATGGGCTTGAAGCTAAATGTGACGCAAAACGGGCGTACTTTCCCCGCCGAACCGATATATATCATACGCGGTACTGCGCCCATACCTTTGCGCGAGGAAGTAGAAGAATTGGGTCTGCATATAGTCGTTTCCAAAATTAATCCTCAAGAAAGAGCCTTTACATTAGAAATTGCCGAGCGCGACCCTAAGAGTATAAAAGTGCCTATTTCGATAGCCGAACAAGCACCCCGAACGGATTATTTGGTCTTAGAAGCGAGCATAAATCCGGGTATCAACTATGTATGGTCAGGCATCTGTATGATGATGATAGGCTTGGCGATGGCGATGTTTTATCGGATAAAGAAAGGATAATATAGGATTACCCCCTCAGTATTTCAGCTAAATAGAGCTTCAATACTGAGGGGGTAACCATTAATGTATGGCAAAAACGACTATTTTCTTTCGTCTTGTATTTTCTTCTGAATAGCAATTACAAAATCAATACTTACCTCAAAATACTGAGCTATCTCTTTAATAGTAAGGTCGCCCCGCTTGAGTTCAAGAGCAATACCTTTTTCAAGTCCTTTTTCGAACCCTTCCACAAGTCCCTGTTCAAGTCCTTTTTCAAGTCCTTTTTCAAGTCCTTTTTCAAGTCCTTTTTCAAGTCCTTCGAGGTAAAGCTCATCTGTTGTTATATCAAATACTATTGGCATGGCGGATACTAATTTTTTAGTTAAAGGCACTAATTTACGCAATCTTGCTAAAACAAGCAAGTGTTCAATCCATTTTCTACGCTCATTTTCACTATTATCGTTCGAAATTATTTTTCGAAGAATTTTTTCTATGATTTTTTGCGGGTTTTCTGAGCCAAAATCAGCTAAAAGCGCAAGTATAATCAATTCTGGATTATCAGAATCTATGAATTGCTGATACGGGAAAGCATGCCAATGCACCAATTCATAACTATTGAAACGCATACCCACAGGCAAACTTGTTTCCATTGTCGGTATGCTCTCTCCAAAGTGCAGCACAATTTGACGCACTTCTAAACGATGTTCATGTACAAGCATGGCTTTATATAGATACATTCGATAAGGCATATCGGGGTCGTTTGAACTTTGAAATTCAACATGAATAATAAGTTTCTCCCCCGCCTCTGTTTCAATCAAGCACGGAATATCGGTTCTTTTACTCTGCGTGATATTCATTTCAGTTGGCAATATCTGAATTGTTTTTACAGAAATACCAAGCACTTTTTTAATGATAGCTGGCAAAAAAGCGGCAGCGTTCTCTTTGAGTATGCGGTCATATATATCCATCAATTCTATTTTAAAAACAAAAGTAATGTGAATATATTTTTCAACAAAATGTTTTATTATATTTATTTTTAAAACATATTTAAAAACGATTTTTGTTCTTTTTCACCATTGCACACAGCTATATCTTAATCTCACCGACCATATCTTCTGGCTTCAACCATTCCTTAAATTGCGCTTCTGTCAAATACCCCAAAGCTAAAGCGGCTTCCTTTAAAGATGAACCTTCTTTATGTGCTTTTTGTGCAATTTCTGCCGATTTATAATAGCCAATATGCGGATTTAGTGCCGTAACCAACATCAATGAATTATCTACATAAAACTTGATATTCTTCTTAATCGGCTCTATACCTACCGCACAATTATCATTAAAAGCCTTACACACATCGCCAATCAATCGGGCAGAATGTAGAAAATTGTATATCATCACTGGCTTGAACACATTAAGTTCAAAATGCCCTGTTGCGCCGCCAATGTTGATAGCTACGTCATTACCCAATACTTGCGCCGCAACCATCGTCATGGCTTCGCATTGCGTCGGATTAACCTTGCCAGGCATAATTGAAGACCCCGGTTCGTTGTCTGGAATGTATAACTCGCCAATACCAGCGCGTGGTCCCGAAGCCAATAGGCGAATATCATTTGCAATTTTCATCATCGAACAAGCCACCGTTTTCAAAGCACCGTGCGCCTCAACAATCGCGTCGTGGGCAGCGAGTGCTTCAAATTTATTTTCTGCCGTTACGAAGGGAAGACCTGTCAAGTTGGCAATATGTTTTGCTACGTTCACCGAATAGTGAGGGGGGGTGTTGATTCCCGTTCCCACAGCCGTACCACCTAATGCCAATTCGCTCAAATGTTTTAAGGTATGTTTGATAGCCCTCATGCCATGGTCAAGTTGCGACACATAGCCACTGAACTCTTGCCCAACCGTAAGAGGCGTAGCGTCCATTAGGTGTGTGCGCCCGATTTTCACCACGTTTTTAAACTTTTTTGCCTTCGCATGTAGAGTATCTCTAAGTAGCTTGATATTCGGCAAAGTGTTCTCCATCAATATTTTATACGCGGCAATATGCATCGCAGTAGGGAACGTATCGTTAGAGGATTGCGATTTATTGACATCGTCATTGGGTTTCACAAATTTATCTTCATCCATCAAATTGCCACCATTTACAACGTGCGCACGGTAAGCAATTACCTCATTGCAATTCATATTTGACTGCGTGCCGCTGCCCGTTTGCCATACCACCAAT
>JAYVKQ010000016.1:0-3238 GCA_043768285.1 Saprospiraceae bacterium
TAACGAGTAAATAATAAGTTGGTCAAAATGTACCGTCGAATTTATTCGACGGAGGCGTTGATAATCAATGAATTACGCAGCCCGTCGAATGAATTCGACTGTACAATTTGACCAACTTATTATTTACTCGTTACTTAAACCAGAAAAATCGTGGTTATAGAAAAGCAAGTGGCTTTGGTTTGACAGAACTACCCCTCAGTATTTTGTCATCAAAAGAGCCTTTCTCTTGTGCGGTAAAGGCTCTTTTTATAAAAAAAGCACCCCCTCAGTAAGGAGATGCTTTCAATAGAGAGTATGAAAAAAAGTTACTACCTTAGTTAGCTGCCACTGCTGCCAATTTTCGCTTTTCCATCACCGCCTTATAATCGCGTGGCATCACTTTCTTGAATTGATATTTTATTGTTTCCCAATCATTGAGGACTTCTAAGGCTTTTTTGCTTCCTGTGTAGGTAAAATGATTGCGTACCATTTTGCGGATAGTATCAAAATCCTCGTAGCTTGGTGGTTCAATGTCTGCCATATCGTTGTTGAATAGGCTTTCAAATTTTTCGGCTACGTCCAACACAAACGCTTCGCCTCCTGACATACCAGCAGCGAAATTGCGCCCTGTTTGACCCAATACGACTACAGTTCCGCCTGTCATATATTCGCAGCCGTGGTCGCCAACACCTTCTACAACGGCTGATGCGCCCGAATTGCGGACGGCAAAACGCTCACCTGCCATGCCCATAATATATGCCTCGCCCGAAGTCGCGCCATATAATGCCACGTTGCCAATAATCATATTTTCAGAAGGGTTGAACTTTACATTTTCGGCAGGGGCGACGGCTAATCTGCCGCCCGATAGACCTTTACCAAAATAGTCATTGCTCTCCCCCCTCAGTATAAACGTGATACCCTTGGTTAAAAATGCACCGAAAGATTGCCCCGCCGAACCATTAAAACGATACATTAAAGTATCATTTTTCAAGCCTTCGCCTTTGTAACGGGTGCTGATTTCGTAGCTCAACATTGTACCTACTGCACGGTTGGTATTTTTAATTTTAAAAATAGAAGCATATTGTTTACCCGTTTCAAGGGTATTTTTAGCGTATTTTATCAATTTTCTATCTAAAACATCCTTAATATCGTGGTCTTGTTCTACCATTTTGTAGAGACCGACGCTTTCGTCCGAAGGCTCTTTGTAGAGGATGGGCGATAGATCAAGCGTGCGGTATTTCCAATGCCCAATATCAGATTTGAGTTTCAACATTTCTACTTTACCAACCATTTCGTTGATGGTACGGAAGCCCAATTCTGCCATAATTTCACGCAAGTCTTGCGCAAGGAAAGTAAAGAAATTGATAACGTGTTGTGGGTCGCCTGTGAATTTAGCCCTCAATTCAGGGTCTTGGGTCGCAATACCGACAGGGCAAGTATTGACGTGGCATTTGCGCATCATTATACAGCCTTCTACAATCAAAGCTGCGGTTGCAATACCCCATTCTTCTGCGCCCAAAAGGACAGCAATAGCGAGGTCACGACCTGTCCGCAATTGTCCATCGGTTTGGACGGTTACACGGTCACGGAGTTTGTTTTTTACTAAAACTTGATGTGTTTCAGCCAAACCCAATTCCCATGGCAATCCTGCATGACGCACACTACTGAGGGGAGATGCCCCTGTGCCACCATCATAACCCGCAATCAAAATTTTATCCGCTTTTGCCTTAGCCACACCAGAAGCAATGATACCAACACCCGCTTTTGACACGAGTTTTACGTTAATATCCGCTTTTGGATTGCTGTTTTTTAAATCGTATATTAATTGTGCTAAATCTTCAATCGAATATATATCGTGGTGCGGCGGTGGCGAAATCAAAGCCACCCCTGGTGTAGCGTGTCGTACCCGACCTATCCAATCATCAACTTTATGACCAGGGAGTTGTCCGCCTTCGCCCGGCTTCGCGCCTTGTGCCATTTTGATTTGCAACTCTTGGGCTTCACTCAAATAATAGGACGTGACCCCAAAACGACCCGAAGCCACTTGCTTGATAGCCGAGCGCATATAATCACCATTTTCTTGAATATCGTAGCGAATTGGGTCTTCCCCGCCTTCGCCAGAGTTGGAACGTCCACCGATGCGGTTCATCGCAATAGCCAAAGTGGTATGCGCTTCATAACTGATTGAACCAAAGGACATTGCGCCCGTTGCAAAACGTTTAAAAATATTTTCTGCGCTTTCTACTTCTTCAATCGGAATAGATTTGCCTTTTCTGAAAGTCAAGAGACCCCTCAGTGCCAAAGCCTGTTCGTCTTGTTTGTTGATAACATCGGTGTATTTCTTATAGGTCGCATAATCGTTTGTGCGGGTAGAAACCTGCAAAAAGTGGATGGATTGCGGGTTCAAAGTATGCGCTTCGCCTCGGCGTTTCCATTGATAAACGCCCCCTTCTTCAAGTTGTTTATTCAAGCCCAAAGGTGAATCAACATAAGCCACGCGGTGTTTTGTCAAAGCTTCTTCGGCAATGCCATCAAAGTCCATACCCTCGATGCGAGAGATAGATTTTGTAAAACATTTATCAACTACCTCAGAGTTCAAGCCCAAAATCTCAAATATCTGCGCCCCACAATAGCTTTGGAGTGTAGATATACCAATTTTTGACATCACTTTCAAAAGACCTTTCCCTATTGCCTTAATGTATTTTTCAATACCATATTCTACACTATGTCCATTATGCTCACCCCCCTCAGTATCCACGATGTTTTTGACCGTTGCGAAAGCCATGTAAGGGCAAACCGCTTGAACGCCAAAACCAATGAGCGTGGCGGCGTGGTGCGTTTCCCAAATATCGCCCGCCTCAACAACGAGTGAACATTTGGAACGCAACCCTTTTTTTATCAAATGATGATGCACCGAACCTGCCGCCAGCAACGACGGAATAGGCGCATTGAGCATATCCGCCGCACGGTCGCTCAAAATCAAAATATTGGCACCTTGACGCACCACATTTTCAGCGTCGGCGCAAAGCCTATCCAAAGCGGCTTTGAGTTTGCCTTTTTGTTGCTCCGCTTCAAAAGTTATATCGAGCGTTTCGGATTTGAAATGCTTGCTTTTGATGTTTTTTAATTTATCAATTTCTTCATTTTTCAAAACAGGATGCTCCAAACTGATGAAGCGAGCCGAGCGTTCCGTTGGCACAAGTATATTATCGCCACCTTCAGTCAATTTCACGTGCAACGACATCACCGAGCGTTCCCG
>JAYVKQ010000017.1:0-4421 GCA_043768285.1 Saprospiraceae bacterium
CGTGGTTACGTGCGCCTAAATTGCGAGAGTTAAATTTATGAAATCGCCCTTAGTTGCAACCTTTAAGTAGTTCGAGTGGAGTAATCGCTATATCTAGAAGTCAAAAATCCGGTCTTCGATTAGCAGAAAAAGGGGGTGTTTTTTAATTTTTTTTGCAAAAAAATTAAAAAATACCATCAAAATCAGTTTCCTAAACCGCGTCTCCCCCCCCCTCAGTATTTCATATAAGAAATTGATTACCAATACTTTAACAATTCATTGTCATGAAATTTGGAACAAAAGCAATACACGCAGGAATAGAACCCGACCCATCAACGGGAGCGATAATGACCCCTATTTTTCAAACATCAACGTATGTGCAAGCCTCCCCAGGCGACCACAAAGGCTACGAATATGCCCGTACTCAAAATCCTACGCGCCATGTTTTAGAAAAAAACTTAGCTGCATTGGAAAATGGTGCAGATGCCATATGCTTCGCTTCGGGTTTAGCAGCGCAAGATGCGGTAATGAAACTCTTGAAAACGGGCGATGAAATAATCAGTTGCAACGATTTATATGGTGGGTCATATCGCCAAATGGTGCGCGTATATGAGCCATTTGGTATCAAATCCAAATTTGTAGATATGTCTAATCCAAAGAGTTTTGGTAAACATATATCCAAGAAAACAAAATTGATTTGGATTGAAACGCCCACCAACCCAATGCTCAATATTGTGGATATAGAAGCCATATGCAGCATTGCTAAAGCAAAAGGCGTGATGACTTGCGTAGATAATACCTTTGCCTCTCCTTATTTGCAAAACCCATTGGACTTAGGCGCGGATATAGTCCTACATTCTGCGACAAAATACATTGGCGGACACTCCGATGTCGTACACGGTTGTTTGATAGTGAAAGATATGGAATTAGCCAAGCAACTACATTTTCTACAAAATGCTTGTGGCGCAGTACCTGGTCCGCAGGATTGCTTCTTAATACTGAGGGGTATCAAAACCTTGCATTTGCGGGTACGCGAAGCGTGTAACAATGCCGCTAAAATCGCCGAATTTTTACAAAATCATCCGAAAGTAGATAAAGTCAATTACCCTGGTTTCAAAACGCATCCCAATCATAAAATTGCAAAAAAACAGATGAAAATGTTTGGCGGAATGGTCAGTTTTGACATTAAAGGAGGTAATTATGACGATGCTAAAAAGGTATTAAGCAATACCCATTTATTCAGTTTGGCAGAATCGCTCGGTGGCGTAGAGTCGTTGATTGGGCATCCTGCGAGTATGACACACGCCTCAATTCCGCGTGAAGAACGTTTGAAAGTGGGTTTGACGGATTCGCTTATTCGCTTATCAGTAGGTATCGAAGATTGTGACGATTTGATTGAAGATTTGCGAGTTGCTTTGGAGAAAATATAACAGAAAAACTATGCCCATACCTTGCAGCCTTCCGTGCAATTGGTGCAAATATCTATTTGGTCGCGTCCTTTGAGTAAGGCTTTGCGGAATGACGCATATGCGCCATTGTGCCACACTTCGCGGAAAGTATTTTGCTTCAAATCGCCCAGACGGTGCGTGGCATCTTTATCAAAACAGCAGGGCACAACTAAGCCATCCCACGTAATTACGCAGGAGTGCCAGAGTTTCCAACAATGGTTTTCTAAGGCGTTTTTGAATGACCATTTGCCATTTTCGCCTTGCTTATAGCGGGCGTATTTATCAATGGTAGGTATCAAATCGTTGCCATTTTCGTAGTCATAAACTTGGGCGGTCTTCAATTTTACTTCATCAATGCCAATTTCCTTTGCCAAACGGTATATTTCAGGAATTTGATGCTCGTTGGGTTTGACGACTAAAAATTGAAAAATAATGTGCGGTGTTTTAGAATTCATCTCTTTTTTCCACTTCACGATATTTCTTGCACCTTTCAGTACATTCTCTAAATTGCCTTCTTTGCGGTAGCTTTCGTAAGTGTCTTGGGTTGTGCCATCTACCGATATTATCAATCTATCTAAGCCACTTTCAATGGTTTTTTTTGCATTATCATCATTCAAAAAATGCCCATTTGTAGAGGTAATAGTATAGATGCCTTTTTTATTGGCATATTGTACCATATCCAAAAATTTAGGATTGATATAGGGTTCTCCTTGAAAATAGAATATCAAATACATCAAATTGCTGTGCAACTCATCAATCGTTTTTTTAAAAAAATCTTCTTTCAAATTACCCGTTGGGCGTGTGAAAGCGCGTAAGCCACTGGGGCACTCGGGGCATCGCAAATTACACGCAGTCGTAGGTTCAAGAGAAATGGTGAAGGGCATACCCCATTGAACGGGGCGACTTAACCATTTTGTGATATAGTAAGAAGAAATAACGATATAGGCATTCCAAACGCGGCGGAGCGTAAGTTTTGAGGCAAAATTGAGGGCATCTTGGATATATAGTTTCATATTATTTTTTCTTGCATACCATCACAAAAGCGGGAGGAATATTCAAGGCGACAAAATTCAAATCCACATTGCCAAATATGCGTTCATACATACTTTTTATCAAAGGAGAATAGTGAAATTGAACATATATACCCGATTTTTTTAAAGCCTTTTGGCAACATTCGACTATGGTGATGGCAAGTTCATCAGGTAAAGATACAAATGGGATAGCGGATATGATATAATCTACTTCTTTGATGTGCCGTTTTTTCATGTGTGCTTGCAGGTTTTCTGCGCTGTCTTCAATCAAGGTAAAGCGAGAGTCTTCGATACCCCTCAGTATTTTACAAAATTCTGAATTAATTTCGAAGCATAGTAACCGCGTATGGGGGGACATTTTATCCAAAATTTCGGTTGTCAAAACGCCATCACCCGCGCCCAATTCTACAATAACTTTCGCTTTTTTAAAATTAACGGGCTTTAACATCTCTTTGACTAAATACTTAGAACTCCGAACCACAGCACCAGTCGTGCGTATATTTTTAATACTTTGTTTTAAAAATTCAAGCGAATTAGTCATAGAATATAATGTAAAATGGATAACTGATAATGGATAATTTAGAATGGATAATGGGCTATTTAGAATAGACAATATGTTGAATATCAAATTTTTATCTATTCTAAATTTCCATTATCCATTTTAAATTATCAATTATCCATTAATAAAAATTATGGTTTTTTTACGGCAGCTAAATAATTTTTCAAATCACCGTACTTTACTGCAAATCGTTTAGCATCATCATTATTCAAGCGTACACCATCCACAAATGGAACAATAAAGGCATCTTTAAAACCCTCTTTTTGCGCGTCTTTTTTCATTTTTTCAGCAGAAATAAAATCTGTGAATAGTCCAACTGTATATTGATAGACCCCCTCAGTACCAACGGCTTCCATCATGGCATCGCCTTGTTTTGCCAATACATCATTGTCGAATATGCGTTTGGTGGCTTGCACTTGTACTTTATAACTCAAGCCTTTATAATGTATATTCAATTTTTCGCCCACCGACTCGACCATAAATTGCGAAACCACAGGCGCGTCAGAAATAATTTTAATAGGTTCGGTTGTAATATTGGCAATACCGACATCAATACGGCGGTTCATTTTTACCCCCGCAGGATTAGGCGTACCGTTCAAATAGATTTTGGCAATCGGATAGGATGAACCAACAGATTTTATCAAAATATTTTCGTTACGCAAACCGTTGTCAATCAAATACTTAGCGATTTTTTCAGTGCGTTTCATACCAAAATACATATCAAAAGTCAGCTTCTCACCTACTACACTGTGGGTTGTCAAAATAACTTTTAAATTAGGATTTTGCTTGATGATATTCAATAAATTCTTGACTTGCAGCAAATTTGCCCCCCTCAATAAATCATCATCATTTTCGTAAAAAATGGGCGAAATTGTATATTCCGTAATTTTGGGTTTGTCATCAACAGGCACAGGGTTTCGGTTTTTAAATTCTTCGACCAAGTGAAAAGCTATAGGTTGAGATAAGGTTTGCTCTTTTTGAAAATTTTTGAACAACACTGTGTAAATATCGCGCTCGCCATAACTTTCTTTGCGGTTAGAACTGAAAAAGCCGCGCATCCCATCAGGTGTTAATTTAAAATACATATCATCACCTGCCGAATTGATGGGCTTTCCTACATTTTCTATTGTTAAAAAACGTAAGCTGTCTTCATCAAAAGTAGATTTGAAAATATCGAAGCCGCCCATCGAAGCCGAAGAGTTTGAAGCAAAATAAAGCGTTCTACCATCTTTTGCTAAGTAGGGTGTGGTTTCATCATAAGGAGAATTAATAGCATCGCCCAAATTGACTGGTGCACGCCAAATACCATTAGAATATACTGTATAATATAAATCTAAACCACCAAAACCGCCCGCTTGTCGGCTGGCGAAAATCATAATACTATCATTGAAAAACGTCAAGGCG
>JAYVKQ010000018.1:0-13714 GCA_043768285.1 Saprospiraceae bacterium
TAATACTCTTTTTGATTTCGCTCCCATTTGTTCTATTTTTAGAACTATCTAACGAAATTTATACCCGCTTATTTCATTCTTCATGCACTAGTATCAAACAAAAACCCTAACTTTGAAGTATAAAAGAGATATTTAGGTAATAATTATGCTAAAAAAAAATATTCGTTTCATAGGGATAAATAAAAGATATTTGCGATGTCGGAAGTAATTTTAAAAAAAAAGATAGTATTCTTCGATATGTATAACGATAAAAGGGATTTCGAGTACTGGCAGCAAAAAAACCATACAGAAAGATTAGCAGCCTTAGAGCAACTCCGAAATCTATATTTCACAAAAAATGGCATTAGACAAAGACTTCAAAGAGTTCTTACTTTTATTGAACCAACACAAGGTTAAATACCTTGTCATCGGTGGCTATGCTGTTGTATTCTATGGTTATGTACGTTTTACGGGCGATGTAGATGTTTGGATAGAAGCGAGCTAAGACAATGCAGAAAATCTTATAAAAGCCATAGATGCTTATGGTTTTGAAATAGATGAATTAAAAAAACGAGATTTTTAAAAGGATATAATTATGTTCAGTATGGGAGCCGATTTGTTGAAAATTGAAATTACCAATCGGATTTCTGGTGTTCGTTTCAATGACTGTTATCCGCGCAGAAGAGAAACCGAAATCGAAGGTATTTCTATTTCTTTTATAGGTCTTGATGATTTAAAAAAGTATAAAAAATGGAGTGGCAGACTAAAAGATTTGAACGATTTAGAAAACTTACCTTAATATTTTCTAAAAACACCCTACTTTTGCCTCTTTCAATAACATAAACATTCCTCTAAGGCATATTATGAAAAATGCAGCGTACCGCATCAAAGGCGGCTATCCACTCAACGGCGAAATCACTTGCTTTGGCGCAAAAAACTTTACGACCAAAGCCATGATTGCCGCCCTACTCGGCTCCTCTCCTACTACTTTGACCAACGTACCACCTATTGGCGATGTTGAAATCACGGCAGATATGCTGCGCTCGTTGGGCGTGACGATTGATTGGGATAAAGAGAATAAACGCATGGTGATTGACCCCACCACAACCCGCGATGCCAACGTCAAACAGCCGCACAGTGGCGCAAACCGTATGCCCATATTGATGATAGGCGCATTGTTGCACCGCTTCGATGAAGTGAGCGTACCGATGCTTGGCGGTTGCGTTATCGGCGCGCGTGGCGTAGATTTTCACTTAGATGCCATACAAGATTTTGGCGCAAAAATCATCGAAGGTACTGAGGGGTATATCGCCCAAAAGACAAAACGCTTGAAAGGGACGCATATCTCCTTGAAATTTCCCTCTGTAGGCGCAACTGAAACCTGCCTATTCCTTGCAGCCACAGCAGAAGGTACTTCTATTATCAAAAACGTAGCAATTGAACCCGAAATCATGGAAATTGTCACCATGCTACGCGCTATGGGGGCAATTATATTCACCGACTCGGGGCGCGAATTTCGTGTAGAAGGCGTGCCAGAACTGAGGGGGTGTACGATGAATTGCTTAGGCGATAGAATTGAAACGGCGAGTTGGGCATCTTTGGCGGCAGCGGTAGATGGGTCTATCACGGTGCATGGTATTCGTCCTGAGACGTTGGGTAATTTCCTTTCTTCATTTAGGCAAGCGGGCGGTGGTTTTGAATTATTAGATTTGGACAGTATCCGTTTTTTTAGAGCTAAAAAACCGCAACCTATCCATTTAGAAACAGACGTTTGGCCCGGGTTCAGTACCGACTGGCAACAGCCTTTCGCACTATTCCTCACCCAAGCCGATGGTGTAAGCGTTATTCATGAAACGGTCTATGAAAACCGCTTTGGCTATCTCAAAACCTTGAATAAATTAGGCGCAGAAGTGCAATTGACTACGCATTGCCTCGGTTCAACGCCCTGCCGCTTTGAAGGCAAAGGGCATGAACATTCGGTCATCATATCAGGTGCAACGCCGCTTATCGCCGTTGATGAACCTTTGGAAATTCCTGATTTGCGGGCAGGTTTGGCATATGTTATTGCGGCTGCGTTGGCAAAAGGGACAACAATACTGAGGGGGGTGCCGATGGTTGAACGTGGATATGGGGATATAGTGCCACGATTGCAGAAGTTGGGGATGGAAATAGAGAAAGAAAATTAGAAATAAAAATTGTTGTACTATATCATTTTCTTTGACATAAATTAACAGTATTGTTATTGAAATAGTAAAACTAAAATTACCATTTATCGTTTATATATATTAGATTTGCATCCTGTCTATTTAACAACATAAACCCTTATCTAAATGTATGGTTCAGGCGAAAAAAATGGTCAATAAACCTTTTACATTCAAGCAATTTTCTATAAATCAAGACCAATGTGCCATGAAAGTAGGCACAGATGGCGTTTTATTGGGTGCATGGTCAGATATAGGAAATGCAAAGAAAATTTTAGATATCGGAACGGGTACTGGCATAATTGCCATTATGCTGGCTCAAAAAACGCTGAATATTAAAGGCGGTGGTGTAGTTCATGCTGTTGAAATAGACGAAGCTGCCTATCATCAAGCCCGCCTAAATATGCAGAATACACCTTTTTCAGAAAGATTATCCGTATTTTTAGACTCCATTCAAGATTATTCAAAAAAAACAACCTGCAAATACAACCTAATTGTCAGTAATCCTCCGTTTTTCACAGGTGGCACTTTTTCAAGCAACCAAGATAAAAACAATGTACGGCATACTGTCAAATTGCCGCATGGTGATTTGCTTCATGCCACACGCCAAATGCTCATGCCCAACGGCAAATTTTGTGTGATATTGCCCTTGATAGAAGGCTTGCGCTTTATCGAAATTGCTCGTAATTACGGCTTGCATTGTACTAAAAAAACAGAGGTTTATACGTTGGCGGGTAAAGCTGTTGAACGCTTATTACTCCAATTTGAATTGACGGAACAGCCTTTGATTAAAGACCAATTGGTTATCCAAAACTCAGACGAACGCAACGATTATACAGAAGATTATAAGCGTTTGACTATGGATTTCTATACCATTTTTTAATGTAGTTTGGTCAAAATGTACCGTCGAATTTATTCGACGAGATGCGTAAATCATTGATTATCAACACCTCCGTCGAATAAATTCGACGACATATTCCCCCCCCTCAGTATTTCCCATAAAAAAAGCCACACAATTTGCGTGGCTCAATCCCATGAAAAACCAAACTTTAACCCTAATATCTTTAGTTGATAGTTGATAGAGTATAGTTGATAACTATTTGACTATCAAAATACTATACACTATCAACTATTCACTATCAACTATTCACTATTTCACCTCCTCATAAGCCGCATCTTCTACTGTACTGCCGTTGTTTGAACCCGCATTTGAAGAAGCATCACCCCCCTCAGTATTTTGGGCTTGATCGTCACCCGCGTTTTGCGTAGCATTGTACATATCTTGGCTGGCAGCTTGCCATGCAGCATTGAGTTTTTCCATAGCGGCATCAATCATCGCTTCGTCTTGGCTTTGGTGCGCCGATTTGAGGTCAGCCAATGCCGTTTCGATAGCTTCTTTTTTGTCCGCAGGTATTTTATCACTATATTCTTTCAACTGCTTGTCCGTTTGGAAAATCAAACTGTCGGCTTGGTTGAGTTTTTCGGCGCGTTCGCGTGTTTTGCGGTCTTCATCTGCATTCATTTCAGCTTCTTGCTTCATGCGGGCGATTTCGTCCTTGCTCAAACCCGTACCCGCTTCGATACGCACTTGTTGCTGTTTGCCTGTGCCTTTATCTTTTGCAGACACATTCAACATACCGTTTGCGTCAATATCGAAAGCAACCTCTACCTGTGGCACACCACGTGGTGAAGGAGGAATACCATCAAGGATAAAGCGACCAATCGTGCGGTTATCGCGTGCCATTGGGCGTTCTCCTTGCAGGATATGAATTTCCACACTTGGCTGATTGTCCGTAGCAGTTGAATATGTTTTTTGCTTTTTGCTTGGTATAGTAGTGTTGCTTTCAATCACCACATCATACATACCGCCCATCACCTCGATACCGAGTGACAATGGCGTTACGTCCAACAACAAGACATCTTTCACATCACCTGTCAAAACGCCACCTTGGATAGCTGCGCCTAATGCCACAACTTCGTCAGGGTTCACACTCTTATTGGGCTTTTTGCCAAAAAACTCCTCAACTACTTGTTGGATTTTAGGAATACGCGTAGAACCACCCACCAAAATCACTTCATCAATATCATTAACTGTCAAATTGGCATCTTTCATTGCCAAACGGCAAGGCTCAAGCGTGCGTTTAACGAGGCTCTCTGCCAACATTTCAAATTTTGAACGCGATAATTTTGTCACCATATGACGTGGCACATTGTCCACCACCGTAATATATGGCAAATTGATTTCTGCCTCTTGCGCGTTTGAGAGTTCAATTTTAGCTCTTTCGGCTGCGTCTTTCAAACGTTGCAGAGCCATAGGGTCTTTTTTAAGGTCAATGCCCTCTTGCGTTCTGAACTCAGCCGCCATCCAGTCAATAATGACTTGGTCGAAGTCATCGCCACCTAAATGCGTATCGCCATTCGTAGATTTCACTTCAAACACGCCACCGCCCAATTCGAGCACCGATACGTCGAAAGTACCACCACCGAGGTCATAGACCACGATTTTCATATCTCTATTGCGCTTGTCCATACCATAAGCCAATGCCGCAGCCGTTGGTTCGTTGATAATACGACGCACTGTCAAACCCGCTACTTCGCCCGCTTCCTTAGTCGCTTGACGTTGCGAGTCGTTAAAGTAAGCAGGAACGGTAATAACCGCTTCTGTTACGCCTTGACCTAAAAAGTCTTCAGCAACTTTTTTCATTTTCTGCAATACCATTGCCGAAATTTCTTGCGCCGTATAGTTACGGTCGTCAATGCTTACGCGTAGCGTATCGTTGTCGCCGCGCACCACTTTATAAGAAACCTTTTCAATTTCATGTCTGCTGGCTGCTTCGCTGTGGCGAACACCCATAAAACGCTTGATAGAAGCAATCGTTTTAGTCGGGTTCGTAATCGCCTGACGCTTGGCTGGTGCGCCAATTTTGCGCTCGCCGTTGGGCATAAAGGCAACTACTGAGGGGGTCGTACGCCCACCTTCATCGTTTTCAATAACGCGCGGTTCAGCACCTTCCATCACCGCTACACAAGAGTTGGTTGTTCCTAAGTCAATACCAATAATTTTTGCCATAATTGTTATGTCTTTACAAGTTATAAATTCTTTTTGTTTAAAGCGTCTAAGGTTGAATATAGGGTTGTAGCCACCGCTATTTTTCTATATACCAAACACTCGACACTATTCTTTGAACAAAGTAAGTGCCATGCCATTTTTTTTCAAAATATCTGACAAAATGTGCGCTTTTGGCAGGTTTTGTAGGTCAATATTGCAGGGATTGTGGTGGGTGGGGTGACGAAATGGCAGATGGGTATTAATTCACTACTTCACCCGCGTAGAGTGCATCTGCACTAACAACCACCTACCCTTGACTTTTTCAAGAATAATACTCTCTAACCAATGCACATTTTGGGTATTGTTAGTTTTAACATTGGTGAACTGCGCGTAGTTGTGATAACTCACCCATGCTATTTTTTTTCTAACCGCCGTATCTCAACGGTGTCTTTTGCCAAATTTTGAGAAAAGCCTTGAACGATAAGGCTCATAAATAGGAAAAGGAGGATGTTAGTCTTTTTCATATGGTCAATTATTTTAGGTGTAAATATATAGGTATCCCCTCAGTATTTTGAAAGCATTTTTTGAAACCTCAAGTTTAGGGACGAAGTAAAAAATAAACTACCCATATTGATGATTATATTTCCTTTACTCATCGTTGAATTGATTTTAAATAATCCATTATTTCTCAAGCAATTCGTCTTGATTAAAGAAAATATAATCATCAATATGGGTACTTTATTTTTTACTTCGTCCCTAAATATCAATTCATGTATCCTCTACCTTAAAGTCAAGCATCAAATAGAGCGTATTTTGAAATTTTAAAACAAAAATGTATAGAAATTATTTAAAAATTAAAATACATAATATACTGTTTTTAAATATTTTATAAATTACATATTTACAAATGTTAAAATAATTTAGTTTTATTAAAATTTTTATTAAAAATAATTTGTTTTATAAATACTTTTTGTTTTATATTTGTGACATAATTAAGTTATTATTGTTTTAAAATTAAAATACTTACGCCATGTACTCTAAAACAGATATTCTTGAATCTGGACAAATCATCCAATTACAATCAGGTCACGTAGATGTGAATTTGCTCATATTACGCGATTTTTTAGTGAAATATTGGCTCAATGTAGCTATCGTGTTGCTCCTTCTTTATGGCATCGGCTCGAAGCGGATTAACCTATCGCTGCAATTTGGTGACACAAATGCGGCGGTAGCAACCATGCCGACTAAAGTCAAAGCGCAAGCCGTAGCGCACAAGGAAAAAATAAACAAGTCGCAAGCGACAACGGCATCCCTATTACAAGCCCTTGAAAAGCATGACCATAATGGCGACGGCATAGTTGAACTATTGCCACAACGCACTATAAAACCAGTTGCATCTGCCCAAAAAGGAAATGAAGCAAATCTATTTGAAAACGTATCAGCTGTTAGTGGCAATGCGAAAGTCGCCCCCTCAGTACATAAAGACAAACAAGAAAAATGCCGAGACTATGTAGCGCGTTTTATCAATGTAGCCCGTGCAGAGCGACAAAAATTTGGTATCCCCGTCAGTGTCACTTTAGCGCAAGGGCTATTGGAAAGTGATGCAGGAGAAAGCCGTTTGACCCGCAATGCGAACAATCACTTTGGTATCAAAACCTTCAATAAAAAAGTGCCACATGTGGTGATGAAAGATGATGTGCCAAATGATAAATTTAAAAAATATAACTCAGCATGGGAAAGCTACCGCGACCATAGTTTGCTCCTCATGCGCAGTCATTATAAACACTTGCAGTTTTTGAGTAAAACCGATTACGCAGGCTGGGCAAAAGGCTTAGAAAAAGCAGGTTATGCCACCGATAAGCAATATGCTGAAAAATTGACGGCTATTATTGAAAATTTGCAGTTATACCGTTTTGATGAGGCGTGAAAAATTTATATTTTATGAAAAAATTTGTTTATTAAAATAAAAGAAATTAACTTTGCGGCGTAAAAAATAATTCTTTTATTTATTAAACAAAGTGAGGTATAATTTATCATGTTGATTATTGATGTAAACAGCAGCGAAACCATTGACAAGGCTCTTAAGAAGTATAAGAGAAAGTATGAAAAATCAGGTACTTTGAAAGAATTACGTCGTCGTAAGGCTTTTACAAAGCCCAGCATTTCGCGCCGCGCTGAAGTATTGAAGGCTGTGTATAAGCAAGACAAATACGGTAATTTAGATTAATTCATAACGGCTATTGATTTATAATTTATGATGAACGGATAACTGCATTATATTTGCACATTATTCAATTTTCACAATCAATAGTTTTATTTTGGAATTACATCTTGACGTATTTTTTCGCTACATCGAATCCGAAAAAAGATATTCACCCAATACTATAACGGGTTATCGTATTGACATGGGTCAATTCGTTACCTTTCTCCAAGAGAGATTCAGTAGCCTCACCTCCGTCACGGAGGTGAGGCATACGCATATAAGGGCATGGATAGTTGCCCAAATGACGAATGAGGCTTCCACTCGTAGTGTCAATAGACGCTTATCGTGTTTGAAAACCTATTTCAAACTCCTGCAAAAACGGACCTATATCACAGGAAACCCGATGGCGAAAGTCACCAATCCTAAAACATCTAAACGCTTGCCTGTTGCTGTGCCAGAGCGCAAAATGGAGCAATTGCTCGACCAAATAGAATGGGGCGATGGCTATCCAAATCTATTGGCACGCACAACCATCGAGTTGCTGTATGCAACAGGCGTGCGGCGTTCTGAATTGGTCAATCTGAAAATGAGCGATGTAGATTTTGCCCGTCAGCAACTCAAAGTATTGGGTAAAGGAAATAAGGAACGATTGGTGCCATTTGGCAAAAAATTGGCGGATATACTGAGGGGGTACCTCGAAAGCCGCCAAATGACATTTCCGCACAATCAACGCGACTGTTTTTTTCTGGGCGAAAAGGGTGACCCTCTGAAAGCGGCAAACCTTTATACAATTGTGAAGAAACACCTCTCTCACGTCACTACGCAAGAACAACGCAGCCCCCACGTTTTACGTCATTCATTCGCTACCCATTTATCTGAAAATGGCGCAGATTTGAACGCCATTAAAGAATTGTTGGGGCATGCTAATTTGTCGGCGACACAAATATATATGCACAATTCGGTTGAGAAATTAAAAAAGGTATATCAGCAAGCACATCCTAAAAGTGGTAAGGAACAATAGGCGTACGCTTTTTATTATATTTGGCGTTATATAGACTATCAAGAATATTATACCTCACTTATGGTATGTTATAAATTTATATTGTTTATAATTGAAAATGTTAATGACAAAAAATTTACCCTAAAAAATTTGGAATACAAAAAAGAAATTCTGACCTTTGAATAGTTATGAGAGAAAAAGCTCACAGCATTACAAACAAAGTTCTTATATTCTTTAACCATTTAAAAAAGCCGATAGCACATGAGAGTACAAACGGAAGCTATCCACTTCTCTGCTGATGTTAAATTACTATCAGTCATCGAGAGCAAAATTTCCAAATTGGAACACTTTTTTGACCGCATTCTCGAAGCGCGTGTCATTCTGAAACTGGAAAACTCGGGGCAGATTAAAGGTAAGATTGCAGAAGTGAAAATCCATTTACCAAATGGAATTATTTTTATTAAAGAAACCAGTAAAACCTTCGAAGCCGCTTTAGATAAAGCACTCGTGACGTTGAAACGACAACTGGTGAAGTACAAGAACAAAATGACAAATCGCCGCTATGCGGAAAGGTCAGAAAGAGAAGAAGACACAGTTTAAAAATCTATTTATCATCAAACCCAAACGCTTTGTTGCCTCCGCAGCAAAGCGTTTTTGTTTGTCATAATCCTATGACATTATTTTTTTTTACTTCATTTTATTGTAAAACACAGAATATCAAGCACTAAAAAAACAAATAATATGTTAATGTGTTATATCCATAAATCAAAGTATTGCATTTCTACGTTAATGGCAGTATATTTGGATAATTAGAAATCACAACAATTATAGAACCTTTACAATTTTTAATGACATGAACGCATCAAAATTTTCTTTGGTTGGCTTTTTGCGCAACCTCGTCAGCAAAAAAGGCTCCATCGCCAATAATGCTATTCACACAAACAACAATGATGATAAAGATATTGATTGGGAAGCAGTTCCTGTTCAATAATAGTAACATTTATGGCTTATAACATCATTTCGTTGTCCAAAGCATCAAATATGTCATCTAATTCATCGAATGTTTTGACACCAATCCGTTCTTCGGTGCCGCCTTTCAGATTAAGCCCTGATAGGGGATAATTTTTTATTCCGGCTATATCTGCCGTGTCAAAATCTATGTCCAAAATAATTTTGTAATTTCGACATAGGGCTTCAAGGTCTCCTATATTTATTACAGACCCCTCAGTATTTATATCCTGCCAGGCAATTTTTCCATTTTTAAAATTGAGTTGAAAAACTTCTACATATGGCAAATACGCTTTAAGCGTTTTTTCAACCACTTCCCTATTCGTAAAGGGTTCTATCCATATTTCTTTAATGATAGGCAGCCCTTGCAACGCTTTTACGACTTCAATATCCGAAAACATACCCACTTGTACAGCTTTCAAACCCCATGCATCTGCATAAAACCGTATTTCATCGCCCGTCATATGGTCAAATTCGCCCACAATTATAGGACCCTCTACCCATGCAAACATAGCGCGGGCTTTCATGGGGTCTATATAGTCACTTGATTTTTCTCTAAAATCAAAACTCATCCATTCCACATCGCGGGCTGCGAAGTAGCGGGCATCTGTTAGGTTCGTTATATGGCTTGCTTTGATTTTCATTGTTTAATGTGTGTGTTATTGTCATAAATTAACCACAGATGACACTGATTGAACTGATTGAACTGTTTCCCCTTATTTATCATGCGTATATCAGTTCAATCAGTATCATCTGTGGTTAATTTCAATTTCAGTTTTGCTTCATTCCAAAGCGTGTCCATTTCCGCGAGGGTCATATCATCAAGCGATTTAGGCGCGTGCTTTTCGATATATTCAAAACGGCGTTTAAATTTGATATTGATTTTTTCTAATGCCGTTTCGGGGTCAACTTTTATAAATCGGGCGTAGTTAATCAATGAAAATAGGACATCTCCAAATTCTTCTTCGCGCTTCTCATGCGTCATGGTCATAGCTTCTTTCAGTTCATCAATTTCCTCTTGCACTTTTTCCCATACCTGTTCTGTATTTTCCCATTCAAAACCCACTTTTGCGGTTTTTTCTTGCATTCGATAGGCTTTTACCATAGCCGGTAAAGAACTTGGTACGCCTTCCAAAACGGATTTTTTGCCTTCTTTCAATTTCAATTTTTCCCAATTGGCTTTCACTTCTTCTTCATCTTTGACGACCACATCACCATATATATGTGGGTGGCGTGAAATGAGTTTTTCAGATACCGCATCAAGCGCATCTGCAATGTCAAAATTGCCTTTTTCATCACCCAATTTCGCATAAAAAACCATGTGTAGCATGATATCGCCGATTTCTTCCTTGATACCTTTCAAGTCATTTTGCATAATGGCATCTGCCAATTCGTAGGTTTCTTCGATGGTCAAATTGCGGAGACTTTCGATAGTTTGTTTTCTGTCCCACGGGCATTTTTCGCGCAATTCGTCCATGATAGTGAGCAAACGGGCGAAGGCTTTTTTCTTGGCAGCAAGGGTATTATTGGGCATGATTAATTTTATTAAAAAAAACAAAAGTGATATAAGTAGCTTATTATCAGCTATTTATATCACTTCAAAACGATGTATCAACAGCTGCGTATAAGACATAAATTAACCACAGATGACACTGATTTAACTGATTTATACTGATTTTTCCCTTTTTGGATATTATAAAAATCAATATAAATCAGTTAAATCAGTGCCATCTGTGGTTAATTTATGTCTAACGTGGTATGAATGTACTATTAAACAAATTCAAGTAGTCTCGACAGGAATCGAACCTGTATCAAAAGTTTAGGAAACTTCTATTCTATCCATTGAACTACGAGACCTTTTTACATAAAAATACTGAGGGGGTAGCCACTTTATACTACACGCAAAATTATATCTTCTTTTTGAATAAGTATTAATTTTTCAATTTTAAATAATCACTTGTTCAATTCACCTTCACTTCGTGAGGCACACCCGCAACCGATGAACACATATTTTTTCCATTTTTATCTTGAATATACAACTCTATACGGCGGTTATATTGGCGACCTTTATCTGTTTCGTCATTGGTAGCAATAGGGTCAACTTCTCCTGCAATGGATATTTTAATACGCGTTTCCTCTATTCCTAATTTAACCAAATAAGCAACCGCTTGAAGTGCACGTTTGTATGACAATGCATCATTGAATGTACCGCTGCCTTTTTGGTCAGAATGAGCGCGTAGGAGAGCCGTATATTCAACATTTTTCTTCAAAATAGTCGCCATTAGGTCTAACTCTGCCTTGGTTTCAGTACGTAACTCTGTACTATTAAAATCAAAAAATATCCATTTCAAGGTGCAAACTTCGTTAGTTGTTGTATCTACCGATGGCGTTGTTGATGCCATAGCTACGGTTTGAGGTTGCGATGTACTTATATCGGTAGTCCCTCTTTGAAATGCCCACCATGCTAAAAGCAGGAGAAATGGAAACACAAGCCAAGTGGGGTTTAAATAGTTTATATCTTTGTTGTCGTTTGCCATGATATTTGTTTTAGATGTATAGTTGAACGTAAATTTTGATTGACCCCTAAAATTAGCAGTTATTTTATATTTTCACTGTTTTTTTACTAAAAACAATTTGATTTCCACGTTTTCCACTGACAATATATGTCCCTTTTTTGAGCGCAATAATATTGATGTCTTTGTCTTGATAAAGGCGATTATACACCGTTCTGCCGAGTGTATCCGTGATAATTATGGTGATATTATTAAGATTTTCCTTCGTTTCTATTCTAAAATAATCTCGAATGGGGTTGGGTAAAATGGTTATTTTTGAACTTATATCTACCCCCTCAGTATTTGAAACATTGTCGGCAAAAAGGTACTTATAGGCACCACCAAACTCACGCGCCCAAAACCATTCGCTGTGTTGTCCGTCATCTTTTGGAACAATCTTATATACGTCCGTAAAATAGCCGATGCCTTGCAGCATTTTTTCCATTTTATAAATATCGGGCATCATGCCTTGACTTTCATTTTTACCTGCCACGAAGTAAAATTTCATCGGAAAACGCTTGCCGCGTGTTACTGTATGGTTTAAACTTGAATCAAGTGTGAACCAAAAAGCAGGGGAAAATATGCCTACCTTACTGAATGTCTCTTGGTATTCCATCGCACCATACATCGAAATCAAACCACCTAACGAACTACCCGCTATGCCCGTATTTAGTCTATCTGTTTTTGTTCTAAAATTGGCATCTACGTATGGTTTGAGCGTTTGAACGACAAATTTCATGTATTTATCCCCCTCGCCACCACCATATTGACTATTGACCCACGGCGTTAGCTCATTAATACGGCTTGCGCCACCATTGTCAATACCGACTACGATGCAGCCTTTATCGCCCTGCGTAGCCAACGAATTCAACGTTTCATCAATCTCCCACTCGCCTGAAAAACTGGTGGCTTTGTCAAACAGATTTTGCCCATCGTGCATATACATGACGGGAAAACGCTTTGTGGTATCGCTCGAATACTGAGGGGGTAGATAGACCCACACACGGCGCGTGCGATTGAGCTGCGGCATCGAAAAGTTAGTACTGATAATGCGTACATTGGGCTGTGCGGTGCTTGACGTATTGCTCAACCCCTCCCAACCAAGTATTTGATTGTCAACGACTTGTGCTAAGCCATTATATGTTAATTGCCGATTGGGTCTAAACTGTCCACTGGCGTTGCCTTCAACAGTTGCCCATGAACCGCGCGTGAATTTATACTCAATCGCACCAACTGGCGGTCTAATAACAATTTGATAGCTACCATCATTTTGTTTTACTAAAATAGAGGACGCATCACTGGGGTTCCAATTATTGAAACTACCCGCGATATAAATTTTATCGTTGGCAGGTGTCGTGAATGGAATACTCGTGACTTTTATCGTTAATTGACCATAAAGGACAATATTGCAGTACAACAATAGGATAAGCGCATTAATTACTTTCATGTTATAAATTTTTCGCAAAAGTAATATATTTTAAGAACATGACATAACCTATGGACGTTAGGCACAACAGTGTTGTAAAGATTGAACATAATCTTACATTTTCATCTTTCAAATTTGTTAAAAAATTAATTCTAATAATGAATGTGAATAATGAGTTCAAACCTAAGTAGATGTACGATGTACGACTTGTAATATATTCATTATCAGTGTACTATGAAAAATAAAATTGTCGATTATTTACATCTACCTACTTAATTCTACTTTGGCACTCTAAA
>JAYVKQ010000019.1:0-17774 GCA_043768285.1 Saprospiraceae bacterium
TTTTTTTTCATCTTTCAACTTTTAGCGAAGCAAAGATAGGTACTCACTCTGACCTATTTTTTTTCGCAAAAAAGTTGCACTTCTAATTTGAATCTAAGATTTAAAAAATCCAAGAAGGTTTTTGATTTTCTTTTTATAAAAAATTGGAAATTTTTTATAAAAAGAAAATCAAAAACAGCCCCTTGCCCTGCCAAGCATGAAAAGCAACTCTTAGCTTTCTTAGAGTGCCAAAGTAAAACTAACAACTTGAATTAAATAAGTAAAACGATAGGCACAAACTATCCAATAATTCAGCTCAAATGTTAAAAAATGTTAAACCTACGATAAATGTCGTAGATTATTTGGAAATACGATAACTATCGTACTATATTTGTCGTATCAACTTTTACTCTATCAATGCAGAATAGCTTAACCCTTGACTATCAACACTATACAACATTATCCTTTATCCATTTTCAATTATACATAAAAAAAATATGTCCAATTTTATAAAACCTACAGATGCCGAACTGAAAATACTCCATGTTCTTTGGAACAACGGAGCCAGCAATGTCCGCTTTGTGAATGAAAAACTAAATGAGTTGTGTGATGATGGTGAGGAGGTCGTTTATACCACGACTTTGAAAACGATGCAGGTGATGCACGAGAAAAAAAATCTTTTAATTCGTGACGACAGCGCACGCACGCATATATATACAGCCGCCGTTCCGCAGGAGGAAACCCAAAAGAATATGCTCCGCCAATTTGTAGATAATACCTTCAAAGGCTCTGCTATGCAATTGGTGATGCAAGCACTGGGCGACAACACAGCTAATGAAGACGAGTTGGCAGAAATAAAAGCCTTGATTGAAAAATTAGAAAATAAATAGGAGAGTTAGAGATTTTGGGATTGGAGAATAAGAGATTATTAAATCTTATATTCTCCAATCTCTAACTCTCCTATCTCTAATCTCATTAAAAGTTAAAACAATGACTTGGTTAGACAATTTATTGCCCGATAATTTGACCTACGCGCTGGGGTGGACGGTTGTTCATTCTCTTTGGCAAGGTATCGTCATTGCCGCATTGATGGCTCTGATATTGATTGCACTCAAAGATAAAAAAGCGGTTACGCGCTATTGGGTATCCGTAGGTACATTACTTTTTATGTTTATAGTAGCAGCAACAACCTTTTTATGGCTCATATCCAATAGCCTTGCGACTACGACATATGAGTTGCAAGAGGCTCTGATACTGAGGGGGTACGACTTTGCTCAAGAAATTGATAACCAAACATTTATGCAAAGTATATCCGCTTTTTTTAACCGACATATTGGTTTTATTGTAGCCGTATGGATGGTGGGTATGGCGTTTTTCTTACTACGCATGGCGGGCGGATTGATGTATATCGAGATATTGAAAACGCGCCACTTGACACCCCTCAGTAGTGAATGGGTAGCACGTATGAATTTCTTTAAAAATCGCTTGGGTATCCGCAAAACAGTTGCCTTGATGGAGTCCGCTTTAGTGGCGGTACCGATGACTATTGGCTGGCTAAAGCCCCTTATATTGATGCCTATTGGCACAGTCAATTCGATGACTGTTGGGCAAGTGGAAGCGATATTGGCGCATGAGTTGTCGCATATTCAATCAAAAGACTATATTTTTAATATTTTTCAAACCATTATTGAGATACTGTTCTACTACCACCCTGCCGTCTGGTGGATGTCTGCCAATATTCGTGCAGAGCGCGAAAATCGTTGTGACGATATGGCGGTTGATATGTGTGGTAACTCCCTAACTTATGCCAAAGCCTTGCTCGCTTTACAAGAAGTGCAACATCAAAACATCAGAACTTACGGATTAGCCATGACCTTCTCGAACCAACGAAAAGGATTTTTACTAAAACGCATCAAACGCATATTAAATCAACCACAAAATCGCTCTAATATCATGGAAAAGCTTTCTGCAACGGGTTTGCTTTTGCTTGTGGTGGCTGCCTTAGCCTTCACCGACAAACCCAACAACACGCCATCGCCCAAAGAAGACACATCCGCTTTGGTACAACCCACAATTACGATTGAACAAGACACCACGCCCAAGCGCAAAGGGGAAATTTCTATCCAAAAAAACAATAATAACAAAAGCATCGAACTCAAAATGAAAGATGGGGAAATCACCCATTTGAAAGTGGATGGTGCGGAGATACCGAAAGAAAAATTTGGCGACTATGAGGAAGAAGTGTCTGATTTGATTGAAACCTTGCCGTCTGCGCCCCTCACGCCGCCGACACCACCATCATTTGGCAATATGCCTATGCCACCAATGCCACCAATGCCACCAATGCCACCATCTCCGCCGAGTATGCATGGTTTCCCAACGCCACTTATGCCACTATCACCACCGACACCACCTCAGATTAGAATGAAAAAAGGGAAGGATAGTCAAGGCAATACCATTTTCAAATTTGACAAAGGCGATGGTCAAGAATCAGAATTGGTTATCAAAGATGGAAAGGTATATATGGACGGAAAAGAAGTTGAAGATGGAAAAGATATAGCCATTGATATACCCAATGCAAGGAAATTGAAGGTCTATCCGCACTCGGGTAGCACTATGTTTAAGGAGTTTCCGAAAGTATTGGGATTAGAAAGAGGAATGGTTTTGCCATTTCATAATTTTAATATGGATAATTCCATCATTAATATGATACCTGATATAGATATAGATTCTAAAATAAGGATGATTATTCCAGATTTAGAAAGGTTGAAAAATTATCCCGATAAATTTAGGTTTGATAATGGCAGATATTACTTTAATAACGATAGCGTAATTATCGAACATAGGGATTTAATCAATTCAGAAGATTTTAAAATAATACAAGAACAGAGTAAAAAACTACGAGAGGAAAGTAAAAAACTACAAGGGAAAGTTTTAGAGAATAATAAAAAATTGAAAGAGGAAAGCCGAAAACTACAAGAACAATCACAGACGCTATCAAGAGAATATTTAAAAAAATACAGATTGGAAAATGATAGTTTGCGCAAAGGGTTTCGCCAGTTTTCAGATAAATACAATAATGAATACCAAGTTAAGGTAGATTCGCTTAGGTCAAAAATGAAAAATTGGCGTACTGAGCTGGCAGAAGAATTGCGAAAAGATGGGTATTTGAAAGAGGGAGAAAGCGTTGAAAAATTTGAATTATCAGATAAAGCCTTGAAAATCAATGGGAAAGAAATGCCCAAAGATGCGCACGAGAAGTATTTGAAAATGTATCAAAAATATTGGGATGTCCGCAAATCAGGCGGTATTCATCTTTTTTATAAAGACCTAAAAGAAGAATAATTTTACCTCGTCCCTTAGTTCTACTTTGGCACTCTAATAATTTAAAAAATCCAAGAAAGTTTTTGATTTTCTGTTTATAAAAAATTTTCAATTTTTATAAACAAAAAATCAAAAACAGCCCCCCCGTCCTGCCAAGCATGAAAAACAAACCTTAGTATTGTTAGGGTGTCAAAGTAGAATTAGTATAAAATAATTTGAAGAAAGCCATGATGCTGTTATACGTCATGGCTTTTTGTATAAGTAAGTCTATGTAAGCACAAAAATTAAGCGAGGCTGGCTTTCACCTTCATATCGGTAGCCAAATCTTCGCCCAAAAAGCGTTCAATCAGATTATGGACGAGATATACCATGGGGGTCATACACACGGCAACTGTAAATTTGTAGATATACCCACCCGCACAAACAGTGAATAATTGTTGGAGAGACCACGGCTCGCCATTGCCAGACACAAGGATAGGGTAAAAATAAAAAGCGATAGATGTGACAACAAAAGTATCAATCAATTGCGAAAATAGGGTGCTACCTGTTGCGCGAAGCCAAAGGCTTTTTTCACCCGTTTTTTTCTTGATATAATGAAAAATCGTCACATCTAACAATTGAGCCAATAAAAAAGCGGAAAGTGACCCAATGATGATGCCCAAACCTTGCCCAAATATGCCATTGTAGGCGGCACTCATATCCGCTACGCCACGCGCTTCTTGGCTCTTATACCACCAATCGGTAGGGGTCAAATTGATTGAAAAATAGTACATAAAAAAAGCGTAGGCAATTAAGCCTGCCGTTAGCCACGACAAAAATTTTACGCCGCGTCGTCCGTAATATTCGTTGATAATATCGGTCATGATAAACACAACGGGCCAGAGCAATACGCCCGCAGATAAGTCAAAATTCCAAACACCGCCAAGCAATTGCCAACCCACGGGCGACGCACCTAAACTACGTTCAAATGAGAAGATTTTGACCCCCATAAACTCAGCTATTAGGGCATTGGCAATAAAAAAACTGCCTAAAATGATGAATAGACGGACACTTTTACTATTTAAAATATTTTGCACGATGCGTAGTTCAGTAGTTGTGGTGAAGAAGATAAAAGATACAAATTATAAATTAGGTATAAATGTCATTAACAGTAAGTACATTATGGCACGCTCTAAAAAATTTCTCCCATTAAGACAAAATTTTTCTATTCTTTGTTCACATTTCTTTTTTTACAATATAATTCTACCTTTGTACCCTTTCTAACTTTTGACCCGACCTTACATTCTCATGTCTGCCACAAAATTACCAACCCTCGTTTGGATTGCCTTTATCACCCTCTGCATCGTATGGGGAACAACCTATTTCGGTATCAAAATTTCGATAAAATACTTTCCTCCTTTTTGGTTCTCGGGTTTTCGTCACCTATTAGCGGGGGGTATTTTCCTCTTAATCAGTGTTATTAAAGGGTATGCTTTTCCTTCGTGGCGCGATGTAGGACGGCTGTTTATATTGGGCGCGTTTATGGTGATTGGCGGTAATGCCTTGATTTCGTGGGCAGAAATCTATATTTCGAGTGGCTTAGCGGGCATATTGAGTGCTGTTGCACCGTTATTCGTGACTTTTTTGAGCATTATATTTTTTGAAGGGTTTAGGATAACGTGGGCGATAATGGGCGGGTTGGTGTTGAGTATTATTGGTATGTTGATGCTCACCAACCCTGCGGATGCGTTTGAAGTAAAGGACGGATTTTATTTGGGTATTGGACTGTTGTGCTTGGCTAATTTGAATTGGGCATTAGGGTCTGTATTTATGAAAAAATTTAACATACAGGGTCATGTGTTCATGCGGACAGGTGTGCAGATGACCACGGCGGGCTTGTTCAATTTGATAGTTGGGACTCTGTTTGAACCCAAAGTAGATTTTGCAGCAGTTCCTACTGAGGGGTGGTTGGCAGTTATCTATTTAATTACCATTGGGTCGTTGGTGGGCTACACGTGTTTTGTCTATTTACTGGAATATATGACCCCTGCGCGGCTCTCTATCCATGTCTATATCAACACCGTTGTCGCCGTTCTGGTCGGTTGGTTATTTGCCGATGAGACAATAACATGGACAACCTTAATAGCTATGACAGTCGTATTAATAGGTGTCATCATTGTCAATAATGCCTACGCGAAAATGGCACAGTTGGCAAAATCTGCATAATCAATGCATACCCCCTCAGTATTTTAGGAAGCTATTTTGCAAATTTTGCAAATTTTGCAAAAATAAATACCCCAATCGTGCTATTTTAGCTAAAAAAAAGAGATTTATAAAATTTAGTTTATGTAAAACTTTCTAATAAGTTATTTTCCATATAACTTTATATCCATTTTGAAAGTACAAACTAAACATTCTATCCACTAAAAGAAAATACTGGCATCTCACTATTGCTAATGTATGCTAAACTGTGATTTATTAACCAAATAAAAGTATGTATGAAAAAAATTATCTACACTTGCCTGTGTGGGCTGTTTCTATTGTTGGGACAGACTGCTTGGGCGCAGAAAATTGGCGGCGTAGTCACTTCTGAAGACGGCGAAGCTATACCAGGTGTAACAGTGGTCGTCAAAGGGACTACAAGAGCCACTGTTACCGATATCGACGGTAAATATGAGATTGATGCTAAAACAGGCGAAACGCTTGTGGTGTCTCTCGTAGGTTATACGCAACAAGAAATTACCATTTCTCAATCCAAAATGGATGTTCAGCTCAAAGGAGGGGACAGCCAATTGGGTGAAGTATTGGTGACAGCAGCTTTTGGTTTGACCGAAAACCAACGAAAAATGAACTACAACGTCCAAACTGTAAAAGGTGAGGAACTTGTAGCGACTAATCGTGACAATTTCCTTGAAGCCTTGCAGGGACGGGTGTCTGGCTTAACTATCACAACAACTGGTGGTGTTGCGGGGTCTTCAACCCTCATACAATTGCGTGGTGTATCTTCCATTGGTGGCAATAATCAGCCTTTAATCGTTTTAGATGGTCTGCCTATTGATAACTCTACCTTCTCTCAGGGAGGTTTGGTGAGTGACCAAGCTAATCGCCAAAATGACTATTCAAGTCGTATTGCAGACATAAATCCGAATGATATAGAAAGCGTTACTGTTTTAAAAGGCCCAGAAGCGGCTGCCTTATACGGTAGCCAAGGCTCATCTGGTGCAATTCTCATCACGACTAAACGGGCAGCTAAAAGCCGAGGTAAAATTAACTACAGTTCTACATTTGGCTATGATGAAGTGTATCGCTTACCACAAACTCAAAAACAGTTTATCCGTGGTTTCAATGGTGTTTTTGACCCAAATGCAACCAGTTTTTTTGGCCCTTCTTTGCCTGATACAATGAAAGTTTACGACAACGTGAACAATTTTTTCCAAAAAGGGTCACGTCAAATTCATAACCTCTCGTTTGAATCGGGTACAGATAGGATGACTTTTTTATTGTCAGGGATGTATAATAAGCGCAATAATGTTATTCCTAATACTAATTTGGATATGTTTAGTTTAAGGTTATCTGGTACGGCTAAGTTATTAGAGAACTTAGATTTAACATCATCAGTGGGTTATATTAATTCATTCAACCGTAAACCCACTTGGGGTGACTTGGGTATTGTAACTAATCTTTATCGTTGGCCATTTTATGACGATATTACCAACTATCTTAATCCAGATGGTTCTCGTCGTCGTTTACAAACCACAACAGCTGAATTTGATAATCCTTATTTCAACGTTCAAAAAATTGTGAATACGGATGCTACCAGACGGTTGTTTGCTAACTCTGGCTTGACTTTAACAGCTACGCCGTGGCTCAAGTTTATAACCAAATTTGGTACTGATTTTTACACAACAAATGGTAGCTTTTTTATGCACCCCGAGTCAAATGCGGGTATTGTAGCCAGAGGATATGTAGAGAATTACAATTTGGGTGTACGCAATCTTAATGGTAACTTATTGGGGGTTATCAATAAGACATTTAATGATAAATTTAGCTTTGATGCCACCTTAGGCACTTCAGTAGATGATAATGATGTACAAATCAGTTCGGTTAGAGGTGAGAGATTATATGATAACTCGTTCAATAGTTTAAATAATACTGACCCTACCACGCAAAGACAGCGTTACACAGTGAGACAGAAGCGTTTAGTTGGTGCTTTTGCTAAAGCTGATTTTGCTTTCTACGATATGCTATTTTTAACAGTGACTGGTCGTAATGATTGGTCATCTACATTGCCTGTCAATAATCGCTCTTATTTCTACCCTTCAGCATCTTTTGGTTTTGAATTTTCAAAACTATTGAAAAATACGACTTGGTTAAGCTATGGAAAACTGCGTGCAGCCACAGCTAAATCGGGTAAAGATGCACCACCTCAGATAGTTCAACCTGCTTTATCAGCACAAGCCTCAACAGGTGGTGGGTTTATTTATGGTGTTGTGGGTGGTAACCCAAATCTGAAACCTGAGTTTGTGACCAGTCAAGAAATTGGTGTGGACTTGCGTTTCTTCAAGAGCCGTGTTAAATTAGATGTATCGGCATTCAAATATGTTCGCAGTGACCAAATCGTTCAACAACGGTTGAGTTATGGCACGGGCTTTATTATTGGTTTGTTGAATGGTGGCTCGTTTAGTTCTCAGGGTATTGATGGGCAATTAACCATTATACCTATTCAGAAAAAAGATTTTACTTGGGAAATTATCAATAACTTCACAAAGAATTCTACAACTGTGAGGAACCTACCCGCAGACCAAATTGAATACTACAATTCGGATACATGGCTTTTAGGTAATGCCCGCGCAAGTGCTACATTAAACACTGCGGGTTTACAAGCCGCTTTTCCAACTACAAATCTTGATTACAATAAAAGTGGCGCAGGTAGTGCTACTGCCATCGGCGGTTATAGCTATTTGAGAAATAAGAATGGAGATGTAATGGTAAGCCCAAGTACGGGTTTACCCGTCATCAATGGTAACTTTTTACCCATTGGAGACCGTCAGCCCGATTTCACTTTAGGGATTATCAATAATTTCAAATACAAAGGTATTGGCTTGAGTTTCAATGTGGATATACGCAAGGGGGGTGATGTATATAATGGTAACGAACTTTACTTTTTCCGTATTGGCTTGAGCAACCGTTTCCTTAATCGTACTCAACCTTACGTATTTAATGGTGTATTGCGCGATGGTAAAGAAAACTCTGATGCACCTACTCCAAATTCTATCCAAGTAACGCCGCAAACGCGCTCTGATTTTTATGGTGCTTTCCCAGAGTCTGAGTTTGTAGAAAAAGACATCAATTGGTTGCGTATTCGTGATTTATCATTGAGCTATAGATTTCCTAAATCGGTTTTATCAAAAGTAAAAACATTTGAAAATCTAAGTGTATTTGTAACCGTTAATGATTTATTTATGGTGACAAATTATACAGGTGCTGACCCTGCTGTGAATGGCACAACAGCTACATCTGCTGGTGTTGGCGCATGGGGTTTCGATTTTGGCAAGTTAGGTGCACCTCGGTCTATCACTTTTGGTCTTAGAACAACATTGCAGTAATTTATCTACACCTCAGTATTTTTTTAGCGAGAATTAGGCTTTATTTGAGCTTTTTGAGATTGATAAAAATCTTTTTACAATTAATTTCAGTCCTTTTAAATCTAAAAAAAATACTTATTTGGGTAATCTATTTTTTAAAATAAAATATAAAGAAAGATGAATAAAATAGTCAAATATATAGTTGCGCTCAGTATGCTGTTTTCAGCGTTTAGTTGCAGCGACTTCTTAGATATTAATACCGATGTTAGTGTACCTCAAAAGGTACAAGCAAGTGCTATTTTTACGCCTGTTCTTGCTCAAATTCCAAGAGGCGAAGCATTTGATGTGCGTTATATTTCACGGTATATCCAAAATGTTACCCTCAATACTTCTGGTGGTGACATCTATGAGCGTCATGGCTATGCTGTTGCACCTTCTGATTTAATGGGCGATATATGGCGACAGCACTATTATGCTATCGGTACTAACATTGATTTAATAATTGAAGATGCTTCTTCCAAACAACAATGGGATATGGTAGGGGCAGCCAAAGCCATACGTGCGTGGAGTTGGCAAACGACAACGGACTATCATGGTGAGATTATACTTGACCAAGCGTGGGAGCCAAATCGCTATGTGTTTGAGTTTGATTCTCAAGAGAAAGTATATGCTCATGTTGTAAAAATCTGTAATGAAGCACTTGCCGATTTAGACAAAGGCGGTGTTCCTAATTTGAAAGCAGGTGATAATGTTTACAACGGAGATGTAGCTAAATGGCGTAAATTCATTTATTCCATTTTAGCCCGTAATGCTAACCATCTGAGCAATAAATCTATTTACAAGCCAGATGATGTTATCAAATATTGTGATTTATCGTTAGCAACAAATGCCGATAATTTTGGTATCCCACACAACGGTTCTAACACAAGCGATGCTAACTTTTATGGCCCTTTACGGGCTAATCTTTTAGATTATCGCCCAACAACAACCATTATGAAATTGGTTGATGGTACTACATTTGGTGGTGTAAGAGACCCTCGTTTACCTATCATGTTTGCACCGTCACGCGATACCGTATATAGAGGATTGCAAACGTTTACAACCGACCCTAACAATGCCGCGAATGCACCCAAACGAATTTTAAATTTATTTGGTCTTGAGCCAGGTATTGCTGCTCCTGCGGGTTTTACAGGGCGTTGGATATATGCTGATAAAGCACCACACTATGTTGTTACAGCTGCCGAAATACAATTCATTAAAGCGGAAGCTGCTTTTCGTAAAGGAGACAAAGCAATGGCTCTTGCTGCTTTCAGAAAAGGGGTTGAAACGCATATGCAATTCTGTAGTGTTACAACTGCTAATATTACTGCTTTTTTGGCAAGTGCTGCTGTACCACAAGCTGCCGCCGATTTGAAAATGAGTGACATCATGCAACAAAAATATATAGCACTATATATGCTTGGGGCAATTGAAACATGGGTAGATATGCGCCGATTTAAGTATGATCCTACTATCTATACTACTTATGTTATGCCAGTAGGAACACAATATTACCCAGATAATAATGGAAAATTGGCGTATCGTGTACGTCCTCGTTATAATTCTGAATATGTCTGGAATAGACCATCTTTAGAAAAAATCGGAGGTAATAATCCAGATTATCATACTTATGAAACATGGTTTGTAAAACCATAAGGATTATTGGGTTACAAAGTTACGAGGTTATAAAGTTTATATATAGTTCATAAACCTTTCAACTTCGTAATCTTGTAACTTTCTAATTTTTACCCCTCAGTATTTTAGCTAATTTTAAATAAATTTAAAACTATGAAATTAATCAAATATATATCTGTTTGCTTTTTAATGATTGCTGCTATTATGATTAATAGCTGTGGTGAAAAAGCAACCATTGATTCTGTAACACCCGCAGAAGGTGCGCGGGTGAAATTTCTACACGCTGTGCAAGGCGGCACACCTGTTGTTGTTTTTGCGAATGGCAAAAAATGGTCTGCTCGCTTGAATACCCTTGCTAATGGACCAGATTCTCTGGTATATGGTGATGTATATCCAATTACAGATTATTCAGTATTCGCTGCTGGTGAGGCTTCTTTTGAGTTAAAAACACCTGCATCTGCCACCCCTGCTGCTGTATCCGTTTTGACAGGCAAAGCAAATTTAGAAAATGGTAAATTCTACACTGTCATTGCTGGTGATACTGTAGGGAAGCCACGTCTCGTTACCATAGAAGATGACCGTTCTGCCATCAAAAGTAGTGTAAAAACCTACTTGCGGTTTGTCAATTTAGTGGCAGGCGCACCTACTTATGATATTATTTATCGCAGAAATGGCGCATCTACAACAATGGCAACCTTGAAATATGGCGATGCCAGTTCTGTTGTTGAGTTTGATCCATATCCTTCGGGTATTACTGTGAATGATTCCATTTATATACGAGCGCAAGGCACAACAGCCAACCTCGTATCTCTTAGTAATGGTACAGGCTTGACGGCTAATCGTTTGCGCACGTATGTTATTCGAGGGAAAGTGGGGACTATAGGTGTCAATACTATATTGAACAATTAATAATGCTTAGTTCGCCCAAAAAATCCGTTCCACAACCCGTGTGAACGGATTTTTTTTTTGCCCTATTGTATCATTTAACTTTTTTAAGAGAAAAAATTTTACATAACTTGCAACCCTTGTCATTTAACCTTGTCATTATTATCAAACTAACAAAATACAACAAGTGGAGCAACATACACACATCGTAGAAGCCTGTAAAAAAGGTGACCGTAAAGCTCAGTTTGAGCTGTACAAATTGTACTCGAAAGCGATGTACAATATCTGTTTGAGGATGTTAGGGACTGTCGAAAATGCCGAAGATGCGTTGCAAAATGCCTTTGTGGATGTGTTCGTCAAAATGGAAACTTTTCGCAACGAATCTACTATCGGCGCGTGGATAAAGAGGATTGTGGTCAATAATTGCATCAATGCCTTGAAAAAAAGGCGTATGGATTTTGCGGAATTGAATGAAAATTATCACCACATCGCAGAAGACAGCACCCCCTCCCTATCCGAAGACGTTTTGAACGTCAAAATGATACAGAACGCAATGATGCAATTGCCCGAAGGTTATCGAGTTGTGTTTTCATTATATGCCCTCGAAGGCTATGACCACGAGGAAATTGGCGAAATATTAGGCGTAACGGAAGCGACTTCAAAATCGCAGTATTCAAGAGCAAAAGCCAAGTTACGGGATATTTTGCAATCGCCACGCAATGTTTTGATGGCTTAGTTTTCCTCTGTGAAACTCTGTGTCTTCTCTGTCTAAACTCTGTGAAATATTTTAATAGCCGTATTCATCATTCAACATTTATCATTCATCATTATACACAAATGGACAATTTAGAAAAATATATGCTCAATAATCGCAATGCTTTCGATACCGAAATGCCTCGCCAAACGGTATGGGACAGTATAGAAAAGCAATTGCCCCAAGAGGATACATTAGAAGAATTTATCCAAACGCATCAACCAGATTTTGATACCGAAACACCCCGCATGGACATATGGGCAACTATTGGAAATCGGCTATCCAATGAAGATAATATAGAAAATTTTGTACAAAATAACCTAACAGAATTTGATACCGAAACGCCTCGTGCAGATATATGGGCAGCAATCGAAAATCGGTTATCCAATGAAGACAATATAGAAAATTTTGTACAAAATAACGCTGCAAACTTTGATACTGAAATCCCTAACTTAAAAGTGTGGGCAAATATCGAAAATCAATTGCCACAACAAATGGCTAAAGCAACCGCGCCAATAGTGGCTAAAATGGGTTGGTGGCGACAAGCGGCGGCAGCAGCTATATTATTGCTGTGTGGCGTAGGATTAGGCTTGTTTATCAATACCAAAAAAGAGGCAAATATCGTACAAGCAGCGGGGCAAATGGCTCCCGAATTGCAAGAAACTGAGCAATTTTATAATAAAAAGATAGAAACGAAATTGACCCAATATGCCAGCTATACGCAAGACCCCTCAGTATTGGCGGACTTGAAACAGATGGACGAAGTGCAAAATGAGTTGCGCAATGAGTTACTCAATGCACCTAATGCCGCACGCGAGGATATTGTCAAAAGGTTAATTGAAAACTATCAAATCAAATTAGGTATTCTCGAGCGCGTTCTGAATAATATTAATGAACATCAATTAGAAAATCAAAAATCACAGCAACAACATGAGAGCATTTAAGATAGGTTTGTTGGCAGTGCTTGTTGTTATAAGCACAACCAACTTCGCAGCAACTGCCCCTGGGCAAGATACCATACTTCATAGAAAGGAATTTGTCAAAAACTACAACAAAACCTTTACTATAACGCCCAAACATTTGATTATTTTGGCTAATAGATACGGTAAAATTGACGTAAAAACGGGCAGCTCAAATCAAGCTGTCATCAATGTTACCGTCAAAGCCAATACTGGTACGCAAGAAGATGCCGATAAAATTTTTGACCGCATCAATATTGCATTTTCGGAAGGTCCCGATTTTATCAAATCGGAGACGAGTATTGAATCGACCAAAAGCGGCAATTGGTTTAACATGAGTTTCAATAGTAACAGCAGTGAATACACCATAGATTATGACGTAACAATGCCCGCCGAAAACAACCTCGATATATCGAATAAATATGGCAATAGCTATATTCCAACCTTGAATAGCTGGGTGAAAATCGAGCAAAAATATGGCGATTTTAAGTTGGAAAAAGCAAATTCTGCGACTATCTCGTTGGCATATGGCAAAGGTTCAGTAGGTTATACAAGCGGTTTGACGGCAAATGTGGCATATGGCAAATTAAGTTCGCCAAACTTGAAAGATGTAGCCATTACGTCCAAATATTCAGAATTTAAGTTCGATAAAATGGAAAATGTAACCATTCAATCGGCGTATGATGATTATGACATCGCAGACGTGACCAACTTAAACATCAACAGTAAATATGGCGATATAGAAATTGGCAACCTTGAAAACGCCATGATTGTTAGTGCTTATACGGATTTTAATATCACCACACTTGCCAACAGTGCTGACTTCAAAACGAGCTATGGCGATGTGAAAATAAAAAACCTAAAAGCAGGGTTTGGTTCTATCAATATTGATGGCAAATATACGGACTACGTTTTGGGTGTGGGTGCTACGTCAAGTTATCAGATAGATGTGAAAACGAGCTATGGCGATGTTAGTCGCCCCGCCTCTTTAAAACATCGAATTGATAGCGAAAAAGGGTCTTCCCGTGAGCTTGTCGGTTATGTAGGCGAAACCAACGCGAAAAGTTTTATCAAGGCGCGTTTATCGTATGGTGATTTGATTTTGAAGTAAATGAAATTTTGAGTGGTGGTTTAGGAAACTGATTTTGAATGATTTTTTGATTTTTTTTGCAAAAAAATCAAAAAATCATTCAAAATCAGTTTCCTAAACCGCATTTCAAACTTATGTCAATCTTAAAAAAGCGTTTTCTTACGAAGGAGTGAGAAAACGCTTTTGTGTTATGGTTAAGTGCAAAACTGCTGGCTTTTGAAAGTGTCGGTAGCCTACCCCTCAGTATTTTTGAATATTTTTCCCTAATAATTTGTATTTCTTAATAAAAAATAAAATATTCGCCAATGTAATTTTTAAAACCGTATAAACCAAACACCATTTAAAACGATAAGACATGGGCGAGTCAAAAGTGAAAATAGTTAGAGACCAAAAGCAGATGCAAAACTTTGTGCGTCAATTGCTCCACGATGTTCAAGCACTGGAATATATGCTTGATAATGATTGGTTTGAGAGCGACACCATTCGGATAGGGGCAGAGCAAGAAATGTGTTTGGTGGATAAAGATACCTTAAAACCCGCTTGTATCAATATGCAAGCCTTAGAGCTGATGAAAGATTGGGAGTGGGTCGGCACCGAGTTAGCCCAATTCAATCTGGAAACCAATTTGACACCCTTAGTTTTTGAAGGCAATTGCTTAAGTGAGTTGGAGCGTGAAAATGCTGAGGGGTTAGAAAAAATACGCGGCGTTGTCAAAAACTTAAATGCAGAAGTCGTACTTACTGGCATATTGCCCACACTCCGCAAATTTGACCTTGATTTAAGCAATTTGACACCCAAGCCCCGCTATTTAGCCTTGATGGAAAGTATCAAAGAACATAGCTTGCGCGGCGATGAGCATTTTGAATTGCGTTTAGATGGGATAGATGAATTGCATATCCGCCACGATTCGCCGCTTTTGGAAGCCTGTAACACCAGTTTTCAGGTGCATTTGCAGGTTGCGCCTAAGGATTTTGTCAAAATGTACAATATCGCACAAACACTCCTTGCGCCCATGATTTCGATAGCGGCAAACTCGCCTATAGTGTTTGGTCGCCGCTTATGGCACGAAACCCGTATTGCGCTATTTCAACAATCCTTGGATACACGCACTTCAAGCGAGCATTTGCGTGAGCGCAGCCCCCGTGTGAGTTTTGGTAAAGATTGGTTACACGAAAGTATATTGGAAATATATAAAGAAGATATAGCACGCTTTCGTGTCTTGTTGGGTGATAATATTGAAGAAGATTCCTTAGATATTATTGCTAAAAATAAAGTACCGAAACTCCGCGCTTTACAAATCCACAATTCAACGGTATATCGCTGGAATCGCCCTTGTTATGGTATCAGCGACAATGGTAAGCCGCATTTGCGTATAGAGTGTCGGGTATTGCCCGCAGGTCCCTCGGTAGTTGATGCCACCGCTAATGCCGCGTTTTGGTTGGGTATGATGGTTGGTTTTGCGGACGAATACGATGATATTCGCAAAGTAATTAGTTTTGAAGATATTAGAGATAATTTTGATAAAGCCGCTAAATTTGGGTTCGATACCAAATACACATGGTTTAATGATGAAAAAATATCGCCCCAAGATTTAATACTCAAAAAATTATTACCCATTGCAAAAAAGGGTTTAAGACTGAGGGGGGTGGACGAGGTTGATATTACGAAATACATGGGCATCATAGAAGAACGCGCTCAAAAACACATGACGGGCGCACGTTGGCAATTGAGGGCATTTACAAAGCTCATTAAAGAAGTCACCGTTGATGAAGCCGTAACGACCATGACCTCCGCCATCATCAAAAATCAATGGCAACAAAAACCTGTGCATACATGGGAATTACCAAGCCCAGATGTACTTGAAACGTATCACCCATCTAAATTAAAGGTGACAGAATTTATGCAAACCGACCTTTTTACGGTGCAAAAAGATGATATTGTAGAGTTTGTCGCCGAAATGATGGATTGGCGCAAGATACGGTATATGCCTGTCGAAGATGCGCAAGGCAATTTAGTGGGTCTTATTACCTCGCGCTTATTGCTGCGTCATTTTGTCAACCATAATCGTTTGAATAAGAAAAACCAGATATTGGTTAAAGATATTATGATTGATAATCCTATGACGGTTAGCCCCGATGCGACATTATTAGAAGCACTCATCCTGATGCGCGAAAGCGAAATTGGGTGTTTGCCAGTGGTGAATAAGGATAATTCACTGATAGGTATTATTACAGAAATGGATTTTTTGAGAATTTCGGCGCGCTTGATTGAACGGATAAAGTGATAGATAATAGTAGATATAAAAAACGAGGTTGTCTCAAAAGATACTGATAAGTTTTTTAAGCCAAATTATAGTTCGTTTGTGGCACAACTTTCCAAAAGTTTGAAACTTTTGGAAAGTTATTGCACGGAAAGTGAAATTTAATTTGAATGAAAAATTTGTCGCTACTTATTGAGACAGCCTCGTCAGTTTAGGGTAGAAAAGGGCTTCAAATACTCCCGATTGTATCGGGACAGGTCGAGGGGGTAGGTATCAGGCGTTTTGAAAACGCCTGATACCTTATAGAATACCCACTTACACTTTCACATTCGGCTTCAAGGTAAATTTCATCAATTTGCCATTTTTGATATATTTTTTAGCAATTTTCTTGAAATCTTTACCTTGTAGCGCATTGACCCAAGCGTTATACTGGTTCATTTCAGCCACATCTTGACCATTTTGATACGACTGTGAGACATAGCTCAACCAAAAGCGATTTTCTTTCAAATTCGTCTCGCGCTCGCGTAGAAATGTTTCTTTGATTTTCGTCAAATTCTTATCATCACTCCCGCTTTGTAACACGCTTTCTACTTCACTAACGGCGGCTGTCATTAACTCACCTACTTTTTCAGGTGCGCAACCAAAAGCAATGTTTATTTGATAGCGTTCTTTCGGATATTTAATCATCGATGGTGAAACACCTACGCCATAAGAGCCGCCTTTTTCTTCCCGAATTTTTTCCCGCAATTTGATATTCAAAAGGCTTATCAAAGCCGTCATTTCAAAATTATTTTTACGTGTAAATTTATAATCGCCCAAATAGGTCAATTGCACTTGGCTTTTTGGCTCGATACCTTTGACAATATTTTTTTCCATCGCCGCCGCTATTGGATTGGCGTTAGGGTCTTTGAATGTTTCTTTTCTACCCGTGGTTGGTAGGCTGGCGACATATGTTTCGACCAAAGGGCGCAAAGCCTTTTCATCTATATTGCCTACAAAAAAGAACGTAAAATCGCCTGCATCAGCAAAACGGTCTCTGTATATCTCAAAAGCGCGATTGGGGTCAACTTTATCCAAATCTTCTACTTTAGTGGGTTGGCGGCGCGGATGGTTGCCATACATAGCCACTGTCACGGAGTCGCGGAAAGCACTTTCTGGATTTTTACTCATATTTTCCATAAAAACCCGTTGTTGTTGTAGCACGTTTTTAAACATTTTATCGTCCTTGCGCGGGGCAGTGAAGTAGAGATTGAGCATTTGAAAGGCTGTTTCTGCATCTTTTGGC
>JAYVKQ010000020.1:0-21552 GCA_043768285.1 Saprospiraceae bacterium
TCTGTAATACAAAAACACCTAATGTTACCCTATCATCTTGAAAATAGCATTGTCTTTTCTTGTATTCACAATCATAAGACATTCAGGACACACGCCTTCTTCGAACACAAATTCAAATAATTGTTGAAAAAATACTGAGGGGGAGCCGCTTTCAAAACCTAAAATTGTATTTTTTGTTAGTTGAATATGAGAGATGCCCAATTAGTAGCCCTTCGCCCACAAATTCCCTTGGATAATAACCAAGCCACGCCTATTGAACTGTTTCAAAATGAGACAGTGCGCCCTATATTGAAACTGCAACACACGCTGATAATCGCTGTTTTTAAAGACTATATCACGCTGCGAAAAAATGCTTTCCATCAAATGATTGAAGCGCAAAAAATGCACTTTATTGAACATTCTATCAAGACGGATGTGAAATTTAAAAACCGATTATTGGGTATCGTGATTGGGCATTTTACAGAAGCGGAATACCCATTTTTTCATCAATATGAAACGGAATTGACGCGGCGTATCACAGATTTAATTGTGCTGCGCGTACAAGCGGCGTTTTAATCAATGCGTTTACACAATTCGCTCATCACCCAATTTGTCCGTGCACCAGATATACCCGTGCTGTTGCACGTTCCTTTACCCATCAAATCATCAACAATGGTTTGAATTAAAGGCTGTTGTACGTGTTTGGGCATATCAAAGCGCATGATTTTAGTTCTTTTACCATCAATTTTTAAAGAAATATGAAAATTACTAAACACAGTAAAGGATAATTGCCCTTTGCTACCATAAATAGTCGTCAATTCGGTCTCACTACTGAGGGGGGCATTGAAACACCAACTGCCTTGACCCATAATGCCATTTTCAAAGTGAAAAGTGCCTAAAACAATATCTTCGGCAGCATATTGACCCGCTTGATTAGCCGCAAAACCGTGTGCTGATATGATTTTTCCGAATAAATAATCCATCAAATCCAATTGATGCGAACCCAAATCATAGAAATAACCACCACCCGACACTTCTGGATTGATACGCCAATTTTCACTGCCAATAATATTTGCTAAAACATCTGGCTTCAAAGCCTTGTGTACTTTAATATCCACAAAACGGACATCGCCAATCACCCCCTCAGTAATGAGTTGTTTAACTGTTTTAAATAGGGCTAATTCGCGGCGATAATAGGCTACATATAGTGGTACACCCGCTTTTTCGCAAGCTGCCACCATATCCAAACACTCTTGATGGGTACGTGCCATTGGTTTTTCGACATATACGGGCTTACCCGCCGCCGCCGCTTTAAGTGTGTAAAAGGCGTGAGTATCTGGCGGAGTAGCAATATAAATGGCGTTCACATCTGGGTCGTTGATGAGTGCGTCGGCATCTGAATACCATTTCGGTACGCCGTGCCTTTTAGCAAAATCAGCCGCTTTTTCTTCATTTCGGCGCATCACAGCGACCAATTTTGAACCTTCAATAAGGTTCATGGCGGGTGCGCTTTTCACTTCGCAGACATCACCTACGCCGATTATGCCCCAATTTATTCCGTTTTTATATTGATTTTTCATAAATATACTATCTTGCACTTCAAAATTCAAAGATAAAATAATTAGCTAATTTCGTAGATATGAATGTAAATTTTGCGCCCATCACAATCAAGGATATTGCTCGAAAATTTAATTGTTCGCCTTCAACAGTGTCAAGGGCGTTGAATAATCATCCGCTTATCAATGAAGAAACACGAAAAAATATTCAGGAATATGCTTCAAAAATGGGTTATCAGCGCAACACGCTCTCGGTAGGTTTGCGACACAGCAAGTCGGGTACATTGGGTATTATTGTGCCAACGATTAGTCATTTTCATGAAACAGCTATGATTGAGGGCTTGCAATCCGTTTTGCAGCCGCGAGGCTATATGCTGACGATATGTGTGACCAATGAAAGTTATGCCCTCGAAAAAGAATATACCGAAAAGCTCTTAGCCAATAGAGTAGAAGGTATTTTTTTATCCATTTCACAAGAAACCTATGATGGTGGTCATTATGAACACCTTGAAAATGTGTTGCAACGACATATTCCGCTTATTTTTATTGACCGTGAATACGATGGTGTGCAAACGGGAAGCATTACGGTTGATGATTATCTTGGGGCATTTATGGCAACTGAGCATCTGATACTGAGGGGGTGTCGAAGAATTGCCCACTTGAAGGGACCCAAAGGTTTGGCAGTATCCGAAAGGCGTTTTAAGGGGTACAGAGATTGTTTAGAAAAATACGGAATTACTTTTGATGAAAACCTTATCGTGAATACCAATTTTAAAGCGGAAAGCGCGATAGTCCCCACACGGCGTTTGATGGCTTTGCCGATGCCGCCCGATGGCATATTTGGCGTAAATGATTATGTATCCATTGCGGCTATACAAGTGATTATGGAAATGGGTTTTACGATACCTGCACAAGTAGCCGTCATTGGTTTTGATAACTTGCCTTTTTCTGCTTATTTGAATCCTGCTTTATCATCGGTCAAAAGGTCAAGTCAATTGATTGGCGAAGAAGCTGCCAGTTTGTTTTTAACACACTTAGGTGGCAACATTACACAAACCGATAATATAGTGCTACCACCAGAGTTGATAATCCGACAATCCACGTTGAGATAGTATTGTTTCAAATGAGTATATAACAAATTTACAAGTCAATGGGTTGAAACCCATTGGAGTTATATTCCAATTGGGTTTCAATCCATTGATTGGTAAATTTGTAAATAGTAATGAAGGAGTATGTCGTTTTTTCAAACGTTTGCATAGATTATTTTACTCTTCTTCAGGCTTGTTGGTTTTTGATTTGACGTATAAGGAGTATCTTACGCTACTATTATATTCGTTCATCAAACATCAATAAAAACAATGAATTTCACACAACAGGAGATTGCACCCTTAGCCAGCATCGAAGAATGGGAAGATGACGTGCTTTTGCGTTATCCAGAACCTCATGTGCCAGCTAAAAGCAAAGAAGAATTTCGCAATTATGACGACCCCAAAAGGGATACTGTGCGGGAATTTTACCGCCTCAATCATACCTATCAAACGTATGATTTTGTGAAACAAAAACAAGCGGATTATTTGAAATTTGATAAAAAAGAAATGCCGATTTGGGCAGCTTTCGATTTTTTAAATACCCTTGTGGATGATAGTGACCCCGATATTGAACTCGACCAATGGCAACATTTGTTGCAAACATCGGAAGCTATTCGTGCTGATGGACATCCAGATTGGTTTGTTTTAACAGGCTTATTACACGATATGGGTAAAGTATTATGCCTTTTTGGAGAGCCTCAATGGGCTGTCGTAGGTGATACGTTTCCAGTAGGTTGCAAGCCTTCGGATAAGATTGTGTATCCAGAGTTTTTTGATGCCAATCCAGATAGTAAAAACCCTAATTTTAATACAAAATACGGCATTTACAGTCCGAATTGCGGCTTGCGCAACGTGAATATGTCGTGGGGGCATGATGAATATTTGTACCAAATGGTGAAGGATTATATGCCCGAAAGCGCACTCTACATGATACGCTACCACTCCTTTTACGCGCAACATCGGGAACACGCTTACGAGCATCTGTTAGACGACCACGACCGCGAAATGTTCAAATGGGTAAAGCTCTTTAATCCCTACGATTTGTATTCAAAAGCACCTGTGCCGCCTGATACTAAGGCTTTGAAACCTTATTATGAGGATTTATTAGCGAAATATTTACCTGCGACTTTGAAGTTTTAGGTTTGGATACGGATTTCGTTACCCCCTCAGTATTTCAACTACAAATAACACCTTACAAACATATTGAAATTTTAATAATTAACCAAACTACTCGTATGATGAAAAAAACACCCTTTCTAATCATGAAAATGCTTTTAATTGGCATTTTCTTATGTCAAACACCCTTTTCCTATGCTTTTTCACCACCTTTTGCGGACATTAATATATCGGGCAAAGTCATTGCCAGCGATAATAATGAACCAGTAGTAGGCGTGAATATTGTCGTAGAAGGTACAAACAAAGGTACGACAACCGATGCCAATGGTATGTTTAGCCTTTCAGCACCTTCGGATGGTGTTTTAGTTATTTCGTATGTTGGCTTTAAAACACAAAAAATTTCGATTAACAACCAATCAATTATCAACATTTCATTGGCAGAAGAAGCGGCTTTGAGTGAAGTCGTTGTAGTCGGCTATGGCTCATCTTCTCGAAAAAACTTAACAAGTGCTGTCACTACTATCAAACCCGAAGACCTTAACAGAGGCTCAATCAGTGATGTTGGGCAGCTTTTACAAGGTAAAGTACCTGGATTGAACATTTCAGCAAGTGGCGACCCCAATCGCCCTGCGGCGGTAGTCCTTCGGGGAGCATCTACGTTGAACAGTTCGCAAGGTCCTTTTTATGTGATTGACAATGTACCGGGTGCTGATATTTCGACTATTGCGCCCGATGACATTGCAACAATTGACGTATTGAAAGACGCTGCTGCTACTGCCATTTATGGTAATCGGGCAGCGAATGGTGTTATTATGATTACCACTAAAAAGGGTAAAAAAGGGCAAGGGGTGGTATCATACAATGGCTTTCTGGGGTCTGAAACAGTATCCAGTCGCCTTGAAATGATGAATTCTGCCGAATTAAAAGCCTTTGCAGCATCAAATAATATCTCTATGACCCCTGCCAGCGACAAAGGGGCTGATACCGATTGGCAAAAAGCGGTGCAACGTAGTAAAGCTATGTCGCACAACCACAATTTATCGTTTAGTGGTGGTGGCGAACACAATACATACAGTGCCAGCCTCAACTATATCAAAAAAGAAGGTATTTTGTTGGAAAGTGATTTTCAGCGTGTGATTGCGCGTTTGCAATTTGACCAGTCATTTTTTAATGATAAAGTCAAATTGGGTATGCAAGTGTCAAATGCCAATACCAAATCGAATTATACCCCGCAACGCAACAGCGTTTTGGGGCAGATGATTAGTTATTTACCTGTATCGCCTATCAGAAATCCAGATGGAACGCTCTTTGAAAATTTTAACATCACGGGTGCTTTCAATCCTGTGGCTATGATGGAACATGGGCAAGACCAAACCAAATTTAACAACCTAATTGGAGCTTTCAACGCACAAGTAGAATTGCCCTTTGGTTTGCAATATAATTTGAGTTTGTCGCATCAAAAATCATCGTCTTTGCATGGTGAGTTTTATGGCTCTTATTATTCTCAATACAACAGTGCTAATTTTTATTACAAACCCGAAGCACCTTCTGTCCATTTTCTCCAAAATTTTGGGACAAATGGCTCGGCTGTGCGGAATACATATGAAAACACCAATAATATATTAGAAACGTTTTTAACGTGGAATAAAGAATTTGGCAACCACTACCTCAAGGCAGTTGTAGGTTATTCATGGCAAGATAATGCTTTGGGCGATGGTTTTCAAGTAACAAGTACCAATTTTCCTGTTGATAATATCGGTTTTAACAATTTTGCTTTGAGTAATCCGTATGCCATTACGGGTTATCGTGTCAATTTTGGCGGCGATGGCATCTATCAACAAAATCGCTTAATTTCTGATTTTGCCCGTTTAAATTACAATTATCAAGATAAATACTTGTTCCAAGGCTCTATTCGTAGAGACGGTAGTTCTGTTTTCGGCGAAAACAACCAATGGGGTATTTTCCCTGCAGTCGGTGCCGCTTGGCGTATCAATCAAGAGGGTTTTATGAAAAATCAAAGCCTTTTTGATGATTTAAAATTGAGAGCAAGCTGGGGCGTAACGGGTAATTCATCGGGTTTCAATGCTTATACTGCCCGTTTTCTGTCGGGTAGTTTGGGCTCATTTTACAATAATGGTACGATAAACGCTGCATTGGGACCCACAAAAGCCGCTAATCCCGATTTGCAATGGGAAAAAACGACGACCAAAAATTTGGGTTTAGACTTTTCTATTTTGAAAGGAAAACTCGGTGGTACGCTTGAAATATATGACAAAACCACGGACGGCATGATTTACAGCTATGCCGTGGATAGGGCATTAGTACCAGTAGGCAGCATTGTTGCCAACGGAGGTAGTATGAACAATAAAGGCGTAGAATTTAGCCTCAATGTGACCCCCCTCAGTACCAGCACGTTTAGCTGGACATCGGGCATCAATTTAGCGAGCAATACCAATAAAATTGTTAGTTTGAGCAATCCATTATTTGCAGGTGGCGACTCTGTCCGTTTGACACAACCAGAAGGTTCGGGACAAACAGGTAGTACGCTCCAAATTTTGAAAGCAGGCTATCCATTGGGTCAGTTTTTCTCTTTCCAGTATGCAGGTAAAGATGCGAATGGGGTATCTCAATATGCTAAAAAGAATGGCGAATTGATTACCACACCCGCTATTGGCGCAGATTATCACTACGTGGGCAGCCCGCAACCTAAGTTATTATTGGGTTGGACGAATACCATGCGTTTCAATAATTTTGATTTAAACTTTTTCTTGCGGGGTGTTTTTGGTAATAAAATATTCAATGCCACGCGAGCAGATTTGTTCCGACCAACGACAGTTCAATTCACCAATGTCTTGAAAGAAGTGGCTTCAGAATCGGCAAAAGATGTCAATTCGCAGCGATATTCGTCTCGTTTTGTTGAAGATGGCTCTTACGTGCGCATGGATAATGCTACTTTGGGCTATACTTTCAATAATCTTAGTAAATATATGAAATCTGTAAGGATTTATGCCTCTGTTAATAATGCCTTCACTTGGACAAAATACACGGGCATTGACCCCGAGGTCAATCAAGGCGGTATCGCTCCTGGTATAGATGCTAATAATTTTTATCCTAAAACAAGAACCCTTATGTTGGGTTTGAATACTTCATTTTAATAATTATTTGAATTAGGATGCTACGGATTTTAAAGATGTTAAGGATATTGTAGTGTCGAATTTATTCGACACATTGTGTATAAATATTTGATATTGAATTTTTTATACTCGCTGTATCGAATAAATTCGACACTACAATATCCTTAACATCTTTAAAATCCGTAGCATCCAAAATTCAAATTAAAAAATTTATAACATGAAAAAATTATTTTTTAAAATAACGCTATTGGCAGCCATTATATGCTGTATGCCATATTGCCACAAATTAGATGTGCCTATCACATCTGCCTTAACACCCGAAGTTTTCCCACAAACGCAAGCCCAATTTGTGCAAGCTGCGGGTCCCGCTTATGCAGGATTGAGGGGAAATTTTGCATTAGATTATCATTTTATTCAATCCCAAACAACGGACGAATCCATCATGCCCGCAAGAGGGGGCAATTGGTACGACAATCAAAACTACTTGATGTTGCACTACCACAATTGGACAAAAGACCACGGCTTTACGAATGGCTTGTGGAGTTGGCTGTCAAATATAGTGGGTACAACCAATCAAGCCCTTTCTATTTTGGGTAAAAATATGCCTGAATCGAATACCACTAAAGCGCAAACATTGGCAGAGTTGCGAATGGTGCGCGCGTTTGCTTATTTTATGTGGATGGATTTGTATGGTAATATACCCATCATTACCACCTTTGGTGATTTTGAACCCAAAGCTAATTCTACCCGTGCAGAGGTATTTGCCTTTATTGAAAAAGAAATTAAGGAAGCATTGCCAAATTTAAGTACAATAGTTGATGCCACTACTTATGGTAAACCAACCGCCTTTTCAGCACAAGCATTGTTGTCTAAAATGTATCTGAATGCAGAATATTATACAGGTACAGCGAAATACAATGAGTGTATTGCCGCTTGTGATGCGGTTATTAATTCTGGAAAATATGCTTTAGAGCCTCGTGCAACCTATTTGCAAATGTTTTACCCGAATAATGGTCCCGCTATGAAGGAATTTGTTTTTGCTATTCCTTACGATCCTGCAATGGCAGCATTACCGGGTACAAATGGCAATATGTATCATGCACGTTACGATATATTACGTTCTCAAACAAAGCGTTATAACTTGCCCTTTACGCCAAGTGCGCCACGAAGCACTTTGCCAGAATATTATGCTCATTTTACAAAAGATACCAATGATATTCGCAACAGACAATGGCTTGTAGGCAAGCAATACAACGCAGATGGTACTCCTTTGACCGTTACGACGACTAAAAAAGGCTATGACCAATTCTACTCAGGTGCTGATGGTGGGGCTGCATTGACCTATCATGTAGAAATTACGACTGATATTGTGTTAAGACAAAGCCCTACTTTGTACGATTGTGGCAACGATGAAATTGCGTGGAACATGGGTATTCGCAATGTCAAAATTTATCCTGATGCCACTTCTACAAGTAGAAATCAGAATAATGACTTGCCGTTTTTACGCTATTCAGACGTTATTTTGATGAAAGCAGAAGCAATACTGAGGGGGGGCGGTGCAACTGGCGGTGCTACGGCTTTGTCATTAGTGAATCAAGTACGTACCCTTAGAACAACAAGCCCAGCGTGGACAGCCGTGACTTTGGAAGACCTTTACAGCGAAAGATGTCGTGAAATGGCATTTGAAAGCTGGCATAGAAACGATATGATTCGCTTCGGTAAATATGAAAGTAAATGGGGGTTCAAAACAAATGCAGAACCACATCGCCGTATTTTCCCTATTCCTACTTCGGCTTTTGTGGTTAATCCAGCTTTGAAACAGAATCCGGGGTATTGATTGTTTAGTCTAAAAAAGGCTTGATGGTTTTCCAATCAAGCCTTTTTTATTGAAAATACCGATTAAACCCGCACCCAATAAATGCGTTTTCCTTGAACCTCTACCCAATCTTTTTTCCAAATTTTCTTTTTATTATGGTCAAAAATGACCAAATAGCCTGTGTCTAAGCCCAAGCGGTCTAAATAATTGGCGAGTTGTGACAAACCTTTTTGGTGCGCTTCTTCGCCATACCATATTTTCAGCTCGATGAGATATTGGTGTTGAAAAAAGGTGGCTATCAAATCAAGGCGTTTTTCCTCCGAGGTTTGAGGCTCTTTAAAATCATAGCCCGAACCATTGATAATCGGTTTCAAATAAGCCAAGAAAATGAGCCGCCCGTTGCGTTCCAAAAAATCACGGTCTTTTTCACTGAAATTTTGACGCATAAATTCTTGAAAACCTTCTACTAAGGCTTTTATATCCAAACCATTGTTGGGCAGTCGGTATTTATCTATGCCATTAAATCCCGATTTAATTTTTTCATGGTCGTCTTTTCTTGAAATTTGCCACTCCGATACCATCACTTCGGCTATTAACTCACGGTAAATACGGTTGTGTATTTTCAAGTTACCCGTTTCAGATTGTCCAAAAATACCATGAACGATGCCCAAACTAATCATTTCACTGTAATCATGGAATTTATACGTTTTACCTTCAATAACTATGTCAAAAACCATTTTATGCAATTCTGGATACGCTCTTAAATACTTAAAAACAGTGTCAAAATTGGCATTGTTTCTGTCCCGCATAATCAATTGAAATGCCCGAAAAACATCCTCTTTTGTCCATTCTTTTTCGGTTTTAGTGGGTAAAATATCTTCTGCAATTATTTTACACAAATGGCTTGTTAAGTAGGGGTAGCCCGAAGTAAAATAAAATAATTGTTCCGCAATTTCTTGGGCATTCATCGTAACCCCTTCCTCTTTTGCATAGTCCTCTAACATGGGTATAACTTCACGGGGACTTAAATTCATGTCCACCTTAAAAACGGTCGCAATATTCCACGGAGAGATATAGGAGCGCGTATCATTAGGGTTTATTTTAAGTTTCAATGTTTTTACGTCATGTACTCCCGCCAGCATCACAGAATGAAAAGTGGGGGTTCTATCTCTATCCAAATACATATCTCGAAGCATCGCTAAAAAATTGACAAACAGTTGGTTATTGCTACTTTTATCCACCTCGTCAATAAAAACAACCACTTCTTTAGGCGTTTGTGAGCACAATGCTGAAATTTCTTGCCCCAACTCTTTCATACTGTGCGTTCTAAGAACGGCTTCCTTCAACCAAGATTTCAATTCGGGTGCAGATTCATGCGCTCTGTTACTCAACAAATCAATAAAACCACTTGCAAATAATTTTTCATCTGTAAAAATCGTATCCCCAATGCCTTCAAAACTGATGTGAAAAATGATATAACCCAATTGAATCAATCGCTCTCTTAAAGTGTGCATCGTGGTTGTTTTACCATACTGACGGGGGCGGTTGATAATGAAATATTCGCCTTCTTTTATCATAGCAAAAGTTTCATCTAACTGTTTTGACACATCTGCCATTTAATGCCGCTTGGGTAAACACACGCCTGTCACATTAAATTCTTTAGCCATGTTTTAATTATTGATTGAGATAAAAGGTAAAATTACGTTATTTAGCTTAAATAAATGAGCAAAATTTTTTGTATTTTTACCCAAAATTGATAGCTTCTATGAAAAAAATTACAAGAAATACATTTGTTAAACAAGCCGTTGGACTTGGCTCCATTTTACTTTTTAAGCCTTTTGATTCAAAAGGAAATAGCCTATTTCATGCGAACAATGATTTTTACAAACGCCTCGTTGCTGCCAATACAAAAGAAGTGGGGAAAATCATCAAGAATCTATCAAAAGACATTGAAGAAGTGGTGCGACAATTGGGCTACGATTATGCCAATTTAGTATCTGCCTACCTTGAACCTACTTCTAATTTCCATCAAAATGCCGATTTAATCCCGTTGATGGAAAAGATTATGCGTTTTTTGATAAAAGAACAAAAAGCAGATGGTACTTTGACCATCGGTAATTTTGACTCGCCGCCCGATACCGCTTTTATTTTAGAACCTATTTGTGCAGCCACGACTATTTTACAAGAAGATAAAAATCCTAAATTAGACACGATAAAAGCGTTGGCAAAAACCTTTATTTTGAAAGTTGGGGATGCCCTTACTGAGGGGGGTATTCATACGCCCAATCACAGGTGGGTCATATCGGCTGGATTGGCGCAGATTAATCATTTATATCCCAATAAAAAGTATGTAAAACGCATTGATGAATGGTTTTCAGAAAACTTGTACATTGATAGCGAAGGGCATTATTTGGAACGCAGTATGATATATTCGGAAGTTATTGATAGGGCTTTAATCATTATTGCAAGGCTTTTAAATCGCCCAAAACTCTTAGAACCTGTACGTAAAAACCTCGAAAGGGTGTATTACCATATTGAACCTAATGGCGAAACTGTAACAGTGGATAGTCGTCGTCAAGACCAATATCGTATTTGGAATTCATTGCTTTACTACGTTTTGTATCGCTATATGGCTATTTGGGATAAAAACCCAACTTACGCGGCTATTGCCAATTTTATAGAAAAAACAGATGGTTTTGAAGAAAAAGTAACCAGTCAATCGCTGTTTTGGTTTTTAGAAACGCCTCTATTGAAGCAGGATATGCCATCGCCAACGCCTTTAAATACTCAATATGAGAGATTTTTTAAAGAAAGTAATTTGGTTAGATTTAGACGAAATGATTTGACAGCCACTGTTTTTGGCGGAACAGATATGCCTTTAGTTATTGCATCGGGACGTTCCAGCAATCCTAATTTTTTCTCTTTTAGAAAAGGGGAAGCTATATTAAAGCATATCCGTTTTTCAAAAGACTTTTTTTCAACGGGATATTTCCGTAGTAATGGTATCAAAAAAGAAGGTAATAAATATATTTTAATCCAAAAAATAGACGTACCCTACTATCAACCATTGCCCAATAATAAAAAGCGCAAAGACGGTGATTACAAACATTCCGAAAGCATAGACCACCGCTTTTGGAATAAAATGGATTTTGAAAATCGTCCAGTCAGTAATGTTAAAACCATAGAAACGACTATCACGATTCAAGAAACTAAAAATGGTTTTGACATTGATTTTCAAGCACTTGGTACTGAGGGGGTAGAAGTGACGATAGAATTATGCTTCAAAGAAGGCGGAAAACTATCCGATATGAAAACATTTGACAGCCAACCCAATAATTATTTTTTACAAAACGGTATAGGTTTATATACTTTTGGTAAAGACACAATCACCTTTGGTAATGGCACATATAGCCACAATAGACTGAGGGGTATTGATGGCGAGGTGTATTCTACGCATTTTGGTACTTTGCGCACGCAAGGCATGACGGTATATTTGACTGGGAAAACGCCGTTTAAGCATACGCTCACTATATCTTGATTATTGCTTAATAAGCACCCCTCAGTATTTAACCCCCTAAAAAGTAGTTTTTATATAAAACACAAAAAGCCCGTTTCAGAAGATGAAACTGGGCTTTTCGTGTTTTATTATTAATCTTAATTGTCATTTCTAATAATTGTAACATTATTCAAATCTAAATTAAACGTTTCTATTTCTTTCAAAACAAAATCAAAGTGTTGCCTTGAAGTAAGAGCTACTTCTAAATTATTTAATTTTTCTTCACTTGTTTCACCTTTTATATAATCTCGCCAAAACTGTAAAGAAAAATCTAATGCTTTGAGTAAAATATCGGTTTGATTTTTTTCATATAACTCGATAATTTTTCTAAAAACAGACACAGTACTCCCAAATTGAAGAAAGAAATGTTTTTTTAGACAAGTATGGGATAAAGCGACAATATGATAACTATCTCTACGAGGTCTATTGTCTAACATAAAAATCCCTTCTTTATCAGAAAAAGCAATATCCAGCATATAATAAGAGGCTAACAAATCATCGGCTTGAATAGTAGGCTTAAAAATCTTATCATAAAGACCGTTCTTGTTCTCTTTTTCATCTATAAAAATCATATCTTCATTGCTTGTATTTGAATAAATGCTCACAGGGTCTTGAAGTCCAAAAACTAAGTAAGCTCCTCCAAATAAAGTATTAGGGACAATCTTAATATCCTCTGGTTGTTCTCTAAACTCACCTTCTCTTTTTTCATACCATACTTTTTTGTCAAAAAAAGTATTTTGGAGGCTTATTTGAATATCATCGTTAGCGTGAAAATCGCGCCCAACAATAGGGTTTTGAGAGTTCGTGTAGCGTGTAACGTTCAAGTTAAAATCATCACTACCTGACCGAATCAACCGAAAAGTAATCAGCATATCTTCATCTAATCGTTTCCGTTTTCCAACTGAAGCATTTAGATAGGCATTGTAAATAGAATAAACAGTTTGTGAACCATTAATTATTTGTAAGCCCGTTATATCAATTTGTTCAGCATTTGTGCCAAGTGTATCCATACCATAAGTTATGGCAGTAATTCCATTATTGTAATACCAAAAGAAGGGGGCATTATCCGAAGCCGTTTTCTCAATGATTTCGTTAATTTTTGATTGAATTAAAGGGTTGCGAATATTTTTGAAAAATAAGCGAAAACCATGCTGCTCAAATAGCTCAAATATGGTTTTTGGTTTTATTAAAAACACATAAGATTCAAAAGGCTTTTCAAGGTGAATTAAATCCCGTTTATTTTGCCCAAGCCTTGCAATTCTAAGCGTAATAGGTTCTTCTTCCAAATTTACGAAAATCTTAAAAGGATTTTCTGGAAGGATTTTTTTATATCTTTTATCAATATAATCGTGTTTTATTTTATCGATGTCAATCCATTCTATGGATGTTTTTTTATGTCTATTTTGAAAATCTCTTATTTCATCAGGAACAGAATTTGTTTTCTTACAAAGCGATAAAAAGATGATTTTAACAGGCAAATTTTTTCGAGTATGATTTAATAAATCTTCTATGTGGTTTTTGACATTTGGATTTACATCTCGTTTTTCTCCATTCAATATAGCCTCAAATCGCATTAAAGCTTTTAAAACTTCGGTATCTTCTAAATGACTTTCACTGCTACTTTCTGCCTTCCATTTGGACTGAACAATGCAATAAGATTCTATCTCACTTCTTTCATTGTAATAGGGTATCATTATGTCACAAGACCCATCTCCCGTCTCATCCGTAATATAAGATAGATAGCCATTTACTTGTGTGTAAAACTCCAAAAACCAAATTAGAAAAGCATAAGATTTCTGATTATTGGGGCTTTTATAATGTTTTTTTAGATAGCTATTTGTAGGTTTATACCTTTGTATAATAGCATTCAATTCGCTGTCAATTTTTTTATAAAAATCTTTTGTCAACATTTTATCTTTTTTGTATTACAATAAAACTGATTTAGGCGTCATTCAAATAATAATCTACCCATATTGATGATTATATTTTCTTTAATCAAGACGAATTACTTGTGAAATAATGGATTATTTAAAAGAAATTCAACGCAGAGTAAAGGAAATAGAATTATCAAGATGGGTAGATTATTATTTGAATGACGCCTTAACTGTACAAAGATATATAGATTGATTGAAATAATTATAGCTATATAATTATAGCTATCCTTTTTTGAACCTAATTTTTACTGATAAATAGCATTTTTTAATCGTTTGTCTAAATCACTTAGTTATTTATTTGGTGGATTTGAATAAAATACCTTAATTTCACCAAATGAGAAACACTCCCAAAACTTAACCTAAAAGTAATTTATAAACCCTACATTTGAAGCACCCCCTTCCTATTTTCGCACTTTCTTTTAAAACCAAACGCATTTCCATTATGCAAAAAGAAGTACATTTCTCTCTATTTAAAAATGTTGTTGGCAGGTTTATGCTGTTGGGCATTTCACTTTGCCAATTGCCTTATGCCCATGCCGCACCACTTCTTGAAAAAGAGGCGCATATAAGGGCAGACATCACCGTTTCGGGTAAAGTGACAGGCGATGGCGATGAGCCATTGGTCGGGGTCAGTATCCGAGTAGCGGGGACAGATAAAGGCGTGATTACCGATGTTGATGGTAATTTTTCGCTTTCTGCGCCTTCTGATGGCACGTTAGAGTTCACTTTTATTGGCTTTGAAACGCAAAAAGTAGCAATTAATAATCAAACGTCTATCAATGTGCGCTTGGCATCGTCTGCTAACGCCTTGAACGAAGTAGTGGTTATCGGCTACGGTAGTGCGACTAAAAAGGACATGACAGGCTCTGTGAAATCGGTAAAAAATGCCGATTTTAACCGAGGCATTATCAACTCGCCAGAGCAATTGTTGCAAGGTAAAGTGGCGGGGGTGAACATCACGTCTGCCAGTGGCGAGCCAGGCGGTATTCAAAATATCACGGTCAGGGGACCGGGTGGCGTGCGCACAGGTAGTACCCCACTTTTCGTTATTGACGGTATGGCTTTAGATAATTCAAGTACGGGCGGTGGAACAAACCCTTTGAATTTTTTAAATCCAAACGATATTGAAGCCATTGACGTATTGAAAGACGCTTCTGCAACGGCTATTTATGGCGCAAGAGGAGCCAATGGTGTTATCTTAATCACGACTAAAAAAGGCAAGGCAGGGTTCTCAAACCTTTCATTTTCAACGGATTATGGTATTTCAAACATTGCCAGACCGATGGCTGTTTTTTCAGCAGCCGAATATCGCAGCCAAGTACCCAAAGTCGGGGGTGTTTTAGAAGATTTGGGTGGCAATACCGATTGGCAAAAAGAGGTGATGCGAACAGCTTATACCCAAAATCACAATTTATCATTTGGTGGTGGGGCTGAAAAATTGACTTATTATGCCTCATTGGGTGCGCAAAATCAAGAAGGTATTTTAAAAAACAACCAATTAGACCGCTATACGGGGCGTATCAATGTGACGCAAAAATTGCTGAACGATAAGCTCAATATTGATGTCAATTTGAATGCAACCTATACTAAAAATGAACGCCCACCGATAGGGTCTATGTTGGGTGGGGCTATTTCATTTAACCCAACTTATCCCGCATATGATGCAAATGGTATTCCCGTCAGGTATCCTGCGGGCACAAATCCATTGATTACTTTGGGTTTGGAGAAGGATGTTGCGACTATCAATCGGGTTATTGGCAATATTTCGCCTTCATTAACGATTGTAAAAGGCTTGGTGTATCGCTTGAATTTTGGTATTGACAATTCGACTTCTACGCGCGATATTCAGTCATTGCCCAATGCTGTGCCGCTACAAGATGGTCGTATCGAAACCATTAATATCACGAACCGCAATAAGTTGATTGAAAATTATTTGACCTATAATGTGTCAAATGCTGCACATGATTTTACGATAATGGCGGGTCATTCGTATCAAAAAGTATTTTTGCAAGGGCGGAATTATAGCATCAATAAATTCTCGATTTCACCCATCGAACCGCAGTACAATCCTGGCTTGGGTCAAGATTTGACATTAGCCAATAACAGACCAGGTGGCTATGCTTTGATAAATGAATTGCAATCCTACTTTTCGAGGGTCAATTATCAATATAAAGGCAAATATTTGGTAACGGGCACGGTGCGTGCCGATGGTTCTTCAAAATTTGGAGCGAATAATAAATATGGTATATTCCCTTCATTTTCAATCGGTTGGCGCATTGCCGAAGAAGGTTTTTTGAAAAACTCTGTGTTTAGCGACTTAAAACTACGCGCAGGGTGGGGTAGAACGGGTAACCAAGAAATACCGTCTAAAATTACCCAAGCCTTATTCACGTCGCAAGTGGCTGCTGCAACAAGTTATCCATTGTATCCAACAGGAACATTTCCAGCGGGTACATCTTATACCCGTTTAGCCAATCCCGACATTCAGTGGGAAGCCTCCAATCAGACGGACATTGGGCTTGATTTTGGGTTATTCAACGGAGCCATTTCGGGTACTTTAGATGTGTTTAATAAGGTGTCAAACGATATTTTGTTGGAGGTTATTCCTGCCGACCCTGTACAACCCGCTACAACCACTTGGACAAATGTAAAAGATATGACCATCACGAACAAAGGTTTGGAATTAGAACTGGCTTATCATTTCAAAAGAGCCAATGGTTTTAGATTTGATGTGGGTGGCAATATCACTTTTATTGATAATTTGGTTGAAAAATCGCCTTATACAGTCATTCCTTCGGGTTCCGCCTCGGGGTCTGGTTTGACTTCAGCGACTATCAATGGCTATGTGAATGGGCAACCTATTGGCACTTTTTTCTTGAAAGAATGGACAGGTATTGACGACAAAGGTTTGAGTACATTCCGTGATACAGATGGCGATGGCATCGTGACCGATAAAGACCGCGTGGCTTTGGGCAGTGCTTTGCCCAAGCGGATGTTCAATATCAATGGTAGTGCAGCGTTCAAAGGCTTTGATTTGGGTATCCATTTCAATGGCGTATCGGGTAATAAATTGTATGACAATACTGCCAATTCCAATTTTTACAAATTGCGTTTATCAAAAGGCATCAATACCACGCCCGAAGCGGTTGCTACTGCAAACGAAAGCATCAACAATGCCGCGCCTGTATCGTCTCGCTATTTAAAAGATGGGGCATTTTTTAGATTAAACAATCTCACTTTGGGGTATAGTTTGAATACTAAAACGATGGGTAACGTGGGCAAATGGGTATCGTCTGTTAGGCTATCGGCTACGGGTCAAAATCTTTGGGTATCAACGAAATACAATGGCTACGACCCCGAAGTGAATACGGATAGAACCATAAATGGCATATCGTCATATGGTATTGATTATTTGAGTTATCCGAAAGCGAAGTCGTTTATTATGGGTTTGAATATTACGTTTTAGTGTCTTAATACGTAGTTTAAGTAACGAGTAAATAATAAGCTGGTCAAATGTACCGTCGAATTTATTCGACGGGCTGCGTAAATCATTGATTACCAACACCTCCGTCGAATAAATTCGACGGTACATTTCATTAGCAAGTAGTTTAGGAAACTGATTTTTAATTTTTTATAAAAAAATTAAAAATCAGTTTCCTAAACTGCCTACCAAGCACCCCCTCAGTATTTTTAAAGTAAAATAACTGTTTTTAATTATAAAAATATTAAAAATCATGAAAAAAATAACCTTTTTCATTTTAATTGCCATCGGTCTATTCACAACCACAAACAGTTGTACCGATTTGACAGAGCAAGTATTAGACGAAGCCTCTGTATCGGGGCAGACGGATAAACAAGCTGCGGAGGGCATTATCGCGCCCGTATATGCGCGGCTACCCGATATATTTTTGCATACCACCTATTTTGCTTTGCAAGAAATATCTACAGATGAAGCTATTTTACCTTATCGTGGTGGTACGGATTGGGGCGATAATGGCATTTATCTTGCCATGCACCAACACACCTATCAGAGTACCGACCCGAACATTCGCAATACATGGAATGCAATTTTGCAAGGTATATCGCGCTCAGTATCCGCAATACAGGCTTTACCGACCAACAAAGACCCCAGTTCAAAGGTGTTTTTGGCAGAAGCCCGAGGCATGAGAGCATATTATTCTATGCTCACTTTAGACTTATTTGGGTTGGTGTTTGTAAAAGAAGATTTGGGCGAAAACTCAAAAATACTGAGGGGTAACGATGCGGTGGAATATATTAAAAGTGAACTACTTGCAGTTGAACCTAACTTAGAAACCAATGTGGGACCGGGTCGTTTAACGAAGGGGGCAGCTTGGGGTTTATTATCCCGCTTGTATCTAAACGCAGGTGTATATAGAGATGTATATGCCGATAAAGTCAATTTTAAGACCGAAGACTTGGATAAAGTGATTGAATATTGCGATAAAATCATCAATTCAAATCAATATCAATTGTCGAAAGACTATTTCGCTATTTTCAATTCTGATAACAATACGAATAAAGAATTGGTATTTGCCGTTGACCAACGCGCAGAATTGAATGGACATAATCGTATGTCCTATTTTTCTCTCTCGGGCGACCAATTTCCATTACCTGCTTATCCGAATGCAAATGGCACGGATGGACCCGGTATTACGCCCGATTTTTACCGCAGTTGGACAGCCGCTTATGGCGCAACCGACCCTGCCAAAGCTGACCCACGTTTTTATAAGGAAAATCTTAGTATTTATTCAAACCTTAAAGATAGTTGCGTAGATGCCGCAGCTTTCAATGTTAATAGAGGCATTTTGCGCGGGCAACAATATGGTTTAATTCGCAGGAATGGGGTCTTTTTGAAATGTGCCGATGGTAAAATGCTCGTTGGGAAACTTTTCCATGATACGCGCAGCAGACCGACACACGCTGTTGATTTTACTGAAAAATGTGATTATACCGTAGAAGGTAGCAATTATAACACAGGCTATCGCGTTGAGAAATATGAATTCAGTAAAAAATCAGTCAGTGGACGGAACTTTGGCGATGCCGATTTAGTGATCGTCCGCTTGGCAGATGTCTATCTCATGCGTGCCGAAGCCAAATTGCGTAAAGGCGATGCCGCAGGTGCTTTGACTGATGCCAATTTGGTAAGGGCAGCGAGGACGGCAACGACACCAGCACCACCACTCGCAACATTAACTTTAGACCTACTTTTCAGAGAGCGTGGCTTTGAATTTTATTGGGAAATGGTGAGACGCTCAGACATGATACGCTTCGGCAAATACGAAGATACATGGACAGAAAAAACCAATACCGATAAAAAGAAACGCATTTTCCCAATACCACAAACGGCTATTGATGGGGCTTCTAATTTGATTGGCTATTTGAAACAGAATGATAGTTATTAGGTTTTAAATCTATACCACCGCTTAGAGTCTGTCCATTACACAAGTCACATTTTGAAACTACGTTTCAAGAAAAAATGGCAGAAACGAGACTGTTATAAACATTTTGACCCTACGGGGCATTGAAACCTGTACAAATCAAAAGACCCGATAGGGTCAAAATGTTTATAATAATGCTGTTTGCCCTCCTTTTCGATAGTCACGTAGTGACTTAATGTGTCTAAAAGATGTGTGTAATTGACAGGCTTAGTGGTGGCATAGATTTAATAAAAAAAATGAAAAAAAAAGATGAAAATATTTTGTTGATTTAGCTTGACTTACTATTATTGCAGCATCAAGCAAAAAATATAGTATGGGACGTTACGACAAAATCATCAAAGAAAGCCTTTCAAAACTACTCATTCCTTTAGGTAAAAAAATAGGTATGAATTGGGAAAACGCTGAAATTATCAAGGATAAAATACACTGCGTAAATTGCAGAAAGTTGTAAATCTAAAATTAGAAAACATGCCTATTAATTATGACATAGATTTTTCAGAAGACATCTTTTATAAAAAAGGTGAACAAATGGGTCTTGAAAAAGGTCTCGAGAAAGGTCTCGAAAAAGGTCTTGAAAAAGGAGAATTGCGAAAAGCAACTGCGATGGTTGAGAATTGCCTTTTAGATAGTAATCTAACCAATAAACGAATTGCAGTATTAGCTGAAGTAACAGAGGCTTTTGTTGCTTCTGTTAAAGAAAGGCTTATTGCCGAAGGCAAATTGAAGAAAAATAAATAGAATTTATTTAACCTTTTACAAGTCTTTCAAGCTCTTAGGTCGTATCTTCGTTTCCCAACGGAAGCCTTTGAGTTTCAACTCGTCATGGTTGGTCGTCTTCATCGGCAACGATTTGGCTTTGGGTTGGTTGAAAAATTTGATAGTTTCGACCTTATTATTGCCAAAATAAATGAGCATTTCGGAGCAATCTACCTTATTCACATTTACATAAGCGTTGAGGGCATCAAGGGCATAATACACTGATTCAGCATTGCCCTCCGTTAGCATACGCCGAATATCATCGCCTTCAAAAAAAGCGGTTATCTCTCTACCTTTTATTTGATTGAAATAAAACTCGTCTCGTGAATTAATAATCAAAGCATTATTTTTCATAAATACCTTATCTATCTTCTTGTCTTTCAAGAAAATACGCATTGTATCTGCCGTCATTTGAGACGTGTCTTGCCACAATATCGGATTGCGGAAAAGCCTAAACGTGGAATCCAAATCCGAAAAACGCAATGAATCGCAGACACTTTGAAAATTGGATTTGAATATTCGCACTTTGCGATAGGCGATGAGGGTTCGGTTGCTATCCAAAGGGTTTTCTTTCATCGAAATAATCGTATCCGCTCGTAGCCACATCGTATCGTTATCAATCAAAGAAGTCAAAATAGGACGATTGCCTGTGGCTTTGATATAATCTTTGCGTTGGTCATATTGCATATTCTCGCACCGAATAGTCGTTTTAGCCGACGTATCTTGCCAATACACATTACCTATGGCGACCCCCATACTGTCTTGGCTATTAAAATCCACATTATCTGCCTTTAATATCTGATTGCCGTTTACAATTTCGGAACGCCCGCGCGTGGTATAGGTCTTCGATTTGCCGTTTACTAAAATGGTGTCCGATACCACATTTTGCTTATCATCTTTATAAGAAGCTTTGCCTTCAAGTTGGCTTACTTCGGTCTCTCGATTGTGGCGAATAGTGGTGGCTCTGGCTTCCTTTGTGCTATCTTTGAAAACGGCACTGCCCATTAAAGTAATTACTTTCGTCACGCCGTCATAAAACATAGTATCGGCAGTAGCAATCTGGTCTTTCTTTTTATATTGTGGCGATTTCGTAAATTCAGCTTTGTCGCGGTTGGTATCATAGAAGCCCCCCTCAGTATAAAACTGCGCGGTATCCTT
>JAYVKQ010000021.1:0-5393 GCA_043768285.1 Saprospiraceae bacterium
TGTCTGTAGTTGCATAGAAGTGGTATTTTTACAACTATACGACTTTTTACACTCTTAGAGGTTCCCTTTTGTTAATCGGAAAATGAAACTTCCCAAAAATGTTTAAAATTTTATACTTTAGTACGCGTAAATAGCAAGTTGCTCTATTCGTAACCCCCCCGATTGTATCGAGGGTTATTCCTGTTAAAACTCTTCGGGTTTTTCGCAAAAATTAATGCGTGTCTATGCTATCAAACTTAATTGCGTAGGACATAAATTTGACGGTACATTTTGACAACAGTAGTTTTGTGCGATATTTAGTCGCAATGTCTAAACACCTGCAATAAAATAAAAATGACCCAAAAAATATAATTGCCGTAATTTGTATCGCTACTTTCTTCTGAACTACCACTGTTCAGGCGGTTTAATTCTGTTTTAAAAAAAGCGTTTCGCTCATCTACAAGCTTGCGTTCATCGGGACTTAGAACGAGTAAACTGGCATTGAGTGTAACATCGCTGGCACGGTAGTAATCGCGTTTGTTCCACATATTGGCGGATAAATTGTAGAGCGCAATACCATAATTATCTCTTATCCAATCGAATTGACCACTGGGCAACTGATTCAAACACTCCATCACTTGCTTCGAGGTGTAATTCAATAACTCTGCATCGGCAAATTGGACACCACGCTCTATTTGGTCGGCAATATCATCAATAATACTGATTTTGTCTTGGATTTTTTGCTCCGTGCGCGTCCATATCATTTCCAAATCTACATCCGTACCTAAAAAGCTATTGCCATAAATCAAATTTTCTAAGCGTCTGGGCTGACGATGGTCGATGCCATACATCAATGTGTTTTCGTAGGCTTCTGAAAAATAGGGGCTTATAAACTCTATAAAACCTTCGTCGTCGTATAAATCAGTATCCAAAAATTTTTGATGTATATCTATGCGATACATTTCTAAAAAATTTAGCAATATTTTATCGTTCGCAATAGCACGGTGGTACGCCCAATTGCCGATGCCGCCGATAGTATCAAAGGCTTTCAAAACATCGTCCTTAGTCATTTCGCGCTCACCCCTCAGTATTGTCTGCGTATTGGAGAGGTCAATCTCTGCTAACAGCTTCTTTTTGGCCAGATTAAGGGCACTTTTGTCGCCGATATGTCCAATATCTTCAACGCCAAGGGTTGTAAAAGGGGAGTTGTAAGGCATTATTTATTCTTCATATTTTTTAAAAACCATATATCCTAAACCACAAAACAAAATCGCTGCCAAAATGGTGAGTTGCACACCCATTGGGTTAGTTTTACTTTTACCCAATATCAACAGCGATGGGAATATTAAATTGGCTAACGATATACCTACTTTCATCATAAATGCTGCCATTGCGTAGAACATTCCTGCTTGGTTTTTGCCCGTTTCTACTTCGTTTTGATGCACTATATCTGCCACAAATATATTCGGTAAAATGCCAAAAGTAGCTAACGGAAAAGCCGCTAAAATGGCTATTGACCAAAACTGTAGAGTGCTTGGCAACGGCAATAATACAATGGTAAATATGCTAATTAAGACGATGAAACCCGTTAAAATAGTCTGCTTTTTGCCATATTTTTTTTCAAAAAAAGACATCAGTGGATAGAACAAAAAACTGGCTATCGAACTCACCAGACTGAAAACCGAAGCCATATTTTTATCCATACCAAATAATAATTCTACATAATATATAATACTTGCTTGGATAAACGTCAGTGCCAACCAATAGAGCAAATACATACCCGAAAAGTATCTAAAATTGCGGTTTTGAAACACCGCGTTGAGCGATTTTGATAAATTTTCCTGCGCTTCGCCTTGCACGGCATATTTTTTTTCATTTAAAAATAGCACTGGAATAAGCATGAAAATGGCAGAAATTACGGCAAATAAAGCCATTGTGCTTTGAAAAGCTGCTACGGGTGTATAGCCTTGATGCTCAAAATAACTCCGAATGGCGAAGTTCATACCACCTATTACATAGCCAATTGCCCACGTAATAGATATAATCATGGATATTTTTAACCTATCTTCTTTCACATGACCCAGTTCAGAAATCAAGGCAGAATAGGGTATCACATAAAAGGCAAATGATATGTAATAAAGAAAAACGGTCAATACTAACCACCAGACATTGGCTTCGGATACCCCCTCAGTATTTGGGACAAAAATAAGGTAGGAAAACAACGCCAACGGTAGGGCGGCGATACCCATAAATAATTTCCGCTTGCCAAATTGGTTTTGCGATTTGTCGGATATATTCGCAACTAATGGGTCGGTAAATGCATCTAATAGTCGCCCCGAAAAGCTGATGATGCCCAATAGTGTCAAGCCCATTATCGTGATAGTCGGCAAATAGCTCGGAAAGGTTGTATTACCCGTTTCGGGAGGCAAATAGAAATTGTTGAGCAAACTGCCTACGCCAAATGCGGCTAATGACCAGCCCAATTGCCCAAAGGCATATATCCAAATTGTTAAAAGAGTTGGTCGTTGTTTGGTTGTTTTATTTTCCATAATATGATTTTTGATTTAAACAAAGTAACGAGTAAATAATAAGATTTTCAAATTGAGGGTTGTTAATCCCGATAGGGATTGAACATGAATAGGTCAATAAATACATGGTAAAACAACTCCGAAGGAGTTGAATATCAATTTCTTAGCTGCTCATATTCAACTCCGAAGGAGTTGAAGGATGCTTTGTTTATAATTTTTCTATTCATATTTAATCCTTTCAGGATTTTAGACCTACTTATTGTTTATACATTATAAAACGTATTATTTATTGTTGATGAATATTCAAATCAGACAGCAATTTAATATATATATCAATCCCATCTTCAATCTCATGGACGTGAATGTATTCATCCGCAGTATGAGAACGTGCTGAATCACCCGGACCTATTTTCAAAGTTTGAAACGGCATTAAGGCTTGGTCGCTAAGGGTAGGAGAGCCGTAATGTGTTAAACCTAAATCGTACCCCCTCAGTATTAGCGGGTGTTTTAAGTCGATTTTTGAAGAATTTAAGCGAACAGAGCGCGGTTTTAGCTCAGATTGCACTTTTTTTTCTAAAATTTCGTAAATCTCTTGATTGCTATAACATTCGTTTGAGCGAATATCAATCACGAATTTGCACGTATCGGGTACGACATTGTGCTGCGTTCCTGCTTCAATTTGGGTTATACTAACTTTAACCGTACCCAGCATATCTGATTTTTTCTCAAAAGCGTACCCCCTCAGTATTTGGATGTCATCGAGGGCAATATAGAGGGCGTTGATACCTTCATCACGGGCTGCATGACCCGCTTTGCCGTGCGCAATTCCATCAACCACCATCAAGCCTTTTTCGGCAACTGCCATTTGCATTAAGGTAGGTTCGCCAACAATACCCACATCAATTTTTCCCAATTCGGATAATATAGATGATATCCCATTTGCACCCGAAATTTCCTCCTCTGCCGTGGCTGCCAATATTAGATTATAGGGTAATTTTTTATCATAAAAATGGCAAAATGCAGCGATTAAACTGACCAAAGCACCGCCCGCATCATTTGAACCCAAGCCATATAATTTGCCGTCAACCACATCAGGTGCAAACGGGTCTCGCTGCCAACCTTTGACGGGTTTGACGGTATCGTGGTGCGAATTGAGTAATATGGTAGGCAGCCCCTCAGTATAATGAAGGTTTTTAGTCCATATATTATTGCCTTGCCGTTGGGTAGGTATATTTTTTTTATTAAAAAAATCTTGGATATGGGCAGCTGTGTGTTCTTCTTCGCGGGAAAAAGAGGGCGTTTGTATCAGGTTTTGAAGGAGGGATAGTGCCTCTTGACGCTTGTGCATAATGATAGATGATTGCAGATTTTTATAATAGGCAAAAATAGTAATTAAAAACCATTCACAAAGCTCAAAGTGCGGCGTTCGGTATAAAGGTAGCCTTGTTTATCCATATTCATAAAGCCGAGATGCCCACCGAAGCGCGGCATTTCTAAATAAAAATTGTCTTTTTGATGTGCTAATTGTTTTGGAAAACAATCAGGGGATAAAAAAGTATCATCTAAGGCATTGACGAGCAATGTCGGTACTGTAATATTTTCAAGATGTGGAAGGCTACTGGCTTTGTCCCAATAATCAAAACAATCGGTGAAGCCATTGATTGGGGCAGTGTAGTTGCTGTCAAAGTCGCGGAATTGTTTCGCGTGTACGACTTTATTCAAATCAAATTTTTGAGGAAATTTGCTGTATTTCAACCGCGCTTTTTGTTTCAAAGTAATGAGAAACTGGTTGAGATAGACATAGTTTTTAGGTTTTTCTAACTCCATACTACACGATTTTAAATCGCAAGGTGCGGATAGACCGATGACGTGGCTTATTTCAGAAAACAACTTTTTGCCTGCTTCGCCCACGTATTTAAAAACGATATTGCCGCCCACACTGAACCCAATCAAAACAATCTGAGTATAGGCGTTTTGTGCTTTTATTTTGTTCAAAACATAAGCCATATCATCAGTTTGACCACTATGATAACCTTGCAGTAGGCGATTGTCTTCGCCACTACAACTGCGCAGGTTCATACCAACGGCATCCCAACCTTCGGTATTGAATAGGTTCATCATGCCTGCCATATAATGCTTGCGCGCGTGACCCTCTAAGCCATGTACGCAAAAAGCAAGTTTGCGACTACCTTTTTTTGACCAATCTAAATCCACGAAGTCACCATCAGGAAGTTCAACACGTTCCCTTTGATAGGGTAACGGCATTACCTTGCGGCAAAGATTTGTGTAAATGGTATTAATATGGGTGTTACAAAATGGAAATTTAGCTTGATATTGTGAATTATTTACTATGGGCATTACGCTGTAAGTGTTTGTTGTTTTTATATACAATTATAGTTACAAATCATATACAAATTTATATGATTTGTAGTAATTCAACAAATACTTTGTCTTGTTTTATTAAATAAATATTTTTTTTAAATATTTTTTAATAAAACAATATGAAATACGGAAGGGGAGAGTATGTAGATATACACATGAAAGCGAAATTTGTACGCAGAGATTTACGAAATCTTAAGATTTCGTAAATCTCTGCGTACAAAACAGTCTAAATACTGAGGGGGGTAAGCAATTAAGCCGCCACAATACTTTTATTTATTTCTTGAAAATGGCTATCATAATCCTTCATTTTTACAATAGCCGCAAAGAAAATATAAGACACCAAACTGGTCGGCAATTGCACAATAGACTCTTGCGGATAGTTTGATACAGCGAGCATAAACAAAGCCGTTAAGACGCAGAGGTATTGGTTTTTTATCATCGGGTCGCGCACACGGAGGTAGAAATACAGACCACGCTGCATTAATACGAAAAAGAAGGACATAT
>JAYVKQ010000022.1:0-4347 GCA_043768285.1 Saprospiraceae bacterium
ATCAACTATAATCTATTAAAATAAGGACTAACCCGATACCGTTCTTCTCGATATGTACTGTACAAATCATTCATATTTTCAACAATTTTATCTAAGCCAATCTCAGTTCCCCACGCCAATAATCCTTTTGGATAATTCACCCCTTTGGTCATTGCTGTTTCAATATCGGCATGGGATGCAATGCGCCAATAGAGAGCATCGTAGGCTTCGTTGATGAGCATTGTGAGGATGCGGTTGCTGATATAGTCGGATTTTTCTTGCGTCAATATAACATCTTGCGTATCGTTCATTTTGGTATAATCGTAGAACCCCCTCAGTGTTTTGCGCCCCAAATAGCCCGCTTCTACCAAACGCTTTTGGGTGATACTGGGTTTGTATCTTGGCTCAAAATAGGTATTGCGCCACACGCTTTCTGTGACACTATAATTGACATCGTGCCCAATCAAATCCATCAGTGTGAAAGGTCCCATTTTGAAACCCTTATCGGTCATAGCTTTGTCGATTGCTCTAAAATCGGCAATGCCTTCATCGTATATCCGCAATGCTTCGCTGTAAAAAGGGCGAGCGATGCGATTGACGATAAACCCTGGCGTGTCCTTGGTGGTCACAACTATTTTGCCCCAATTTTTAACTAAATCAAGTGTTTTTTCTACATATTCCGCTTGTGTTTGTAAGGCTGGAATAACTTCTACTAAAGGCATTAAAGTAGCGGGATTGAAAAAGTGAATACCCAATACGCGCTCTGGTATCTGACACGCACCCGCGAGGGCTGTGATAGAAAACGAAGATGTATTACTCGCGATAATGCAATTTTCTGTGACATACATTTCGACCTCTTTAAATAGGCTTTTTTTGATGTCTATGTCTTCCACGATGGCTTCAATAATCAACCCGCAATCGCCCAAGCCTTCCAATCGCTCGACCATATCAATACGGTTGGCAATATCACCCGCTTCAATGAGGGATAGTTTACCTTTTTCAGCCAAACGGCGTAGCGTCACGCGGATGTTTTCGTGTGCCCGTTTCGTAGCATCCGGATGGGCATCGTATAGTTTTACGTCATGCCCTGCGGTGGCGACGACTTGGGCGATACCGCTGCCCATCGCGCCTGAACCTATTATGCCTATTTTCATGGATTGGGTTTTAAGTTAAGAGAGATTACACAGCGTTAAAAAAAGAGCAGACACAGAGTTTCACAGAGTTTTTTTTAAACTTCAATTTTTTTTCTGTGAATCTCTGTGTCTTCTCTTTTTCAACGCTGTGTAACCTAAAATCTTTTTTAATCAATATTCAATATTTTCCCCTTTTTGATTGGAGAATAAAACAATAGACCATGTTGCGCGTAAACCCGCCAATATATCCAGCCGCTTAGTATCATCGCGCAGACGGGTATCGAAATTAAAGCCGCGCCGATTTTTGGTGAAGCCTTCTGTTATATCCATACCGACGGAGAAATTAATGGTTTTGTTGCGGCTAATAATTTGATAACCAATGAATTGTGTAAATGCTACGCCATTGGTCAATCTGTCATACCCTTCTGCATAGGGCGGTGCAACTTGTGGTGCAGCGTTGTTTTCATCTCTAATTTTTATTTTATGTTGTAGAAATCCTGCGCCTAAGTTTATGCAAACGCCGCCAATGCGGTTGCCATTATCGAAAGTGGGGAACAGTTTGCCAACATAGCCACCTATATAATAACCGCGCTCGCGGAGTAAAACGGTGGCGAAGGTATTAATGTCTGATAGGATTTGACCGTCAGGGGTTCGTATATTTTTCAGAACATCTTCTTTGATATTCTGCCCGAATATATGAGTGGCATCCAAGCCGAATATCCAGCCTTTGGGTATTGATATAAATTCTAAACCTGCCCCCGCGCTAAGGTTTCGCCCAAAGCGTTTGGCGAGCGCACCGAAAGGCAATTGTGTGCCAAAATGGGTTTTGATACTGAGGGGGGTATAGGCTTCGGGCAATTTTGCTTTTTGCGCGTAGCCAGCGTGTATATATATAAGGAGTAGGCATGTCGTTATTATTTTCATATTGTTGATATTTTGTAACCACTTAGGGCTGCCACTAATTACACGAATTTTCACTAATTATAAGGCATTTTTACAAAAATAATTAGTGAAAATTCGTGTAATTAGTGGCAGCCCTAAGTAGTTACGATATTTTTTAATAAAGTGTCATTGCGAGCGAAGCGAAGCAATCTGTGGCATTTACCGAGATTCTTTCTTTTACATAACCCTCACATTGAATTACTGACTTAATATCCTGCAAAGGGCTGAAGATTGCTTCGCTGCGCTACTAATGACGCGCTCGGGTTTCAGATTTACGAAATCTTAAAGATAAATCTTGTTTAGCAGCCTGCGTCATTTGAAGTAAAAATCCCGATGAGGGATAATAGTGCCTCGCAATGACAGCATTTTTTCAGAAGTTTAGATAGATTTTTACCAAAAATACTGAGGGGGTAGTAAAAGTTCAAAGAAACTTTTTGAAATGATAAAAGTCCAATTTTTTTCCTATCAAGGGCAAATATAAAAAATATCACATAGATAACGTATTTAAAATCAATAAAATAACTTTTTGTTTAAATATTTAATATTAAAAACGGCATATATAGAAAGTGAAATATGAGATATACCGTAAATAAAGTGATTTGTATTGTATTAAGAAATATATTTAAAAAGCACTTGCATGGGATGAAAAGAGGGTATATATTTGTATCATAATTACAGAGAAACACAAACAGATACTAAATCAAATAATTATTAAAAACGCAAATGAATAACGAACACCGATTAAAAACATACATAAGAACAATAACTATGAATACTGTGAAGAAACTCAAATATGACTTCCAACAATTAACTCATCCACTTATTTTAAGACAAACTAATCATGTAGTATGGTAAGTTAGTAACGTGTTTGAAAGTATTTAAAATAATGATTATCAATATTTTAATTTAATTTCAATAACAGCGATAACATACAGGTGCTATAATTTTTTTCTATAAAAAAACACAACCATCTTTCAGTTCTTCGCTGATAGATAACTCTTGAACGCTCTAATTTTTTATATAATTTCAAAATATATATTTGATTGAATAATATACTTTACTTATTAGAAAACAAGAAACAAATGACCTATTCTATGACGATACGTGCTTTACCTTTATGTGCTGAGATAACCATTACTTACGAACATCATTTACCATTGCATATGATAAGGTGACACATACTCGACTACTAATGTTGAATTATAAATGAGGTATGATGAATAGTATAAAATGTAAAAAATAAAACATTTTATATCATAGTTATCATTTATTTTTTACCCATGACATATTTGTGCATATCATTTTCAATTTCCATATAGTATCCTATTTTCAGCAAACAGAATGGTGGCGGAAAGGATAAAAACAGGGCAAGTCAAAGCGCAATTTGATATACCCAGCAGGGCTGAGTGTTGCGCATAGCCTTTGTTTTTCCTTCGCTTCGGGTGGTTTGAGTAGTTTCGAGAGAGACGGCTACCCCCTCAGTCACGCAGAGCGTGATGTGGCGCAATTGCGCTATCATATTTTGCAAAGAAAATCGAATTTTTTAGTTAGAATTTTAGATTGAAATTAATACAAAACGCTTCTGAAGGATGCTTCGGAGGTAGGGGAGAGGTTTGCCCTTTCCATTGCAAAAAGCAAGTTCATTGACCTAACGATATATACTGATTCATTCTTCACAATTAATTAACGATGCGAAGAAATATTGAATGAAAAGTTTTTATAAAAAACTGACAATCAATAATATAGCGCGCCGAGAAGAAAGAATTTAAAGAAGTATTTTATACATATTACTTACATTCTTTAATCCTTTTTATTTTTTAATTAAAAACAAACATTACATCTCATGAAGAAGATGAATTTTACTTCAACAGCGTTGAGATTAGCCTTCGCAGCACTTGGCTTATTTGCCATGGTATTCAGTGCAGATGCGCAAAGGCATCCTTCGTGCAAAGAAAAGCTTGACTTGTATTTGGATGCCAATTGTGGCGCTCAATTGAAAGCAAGTGATTTGAATGCTATTAATAATAGCGTAACAATCAAAAAGCCAGGCTTGCCTGCGGTAACAGTTACTTTGCCTTATACATTCAGTAAGGGTGATGTTGGTACTGAGTACGAAGTTATGAGCATGGTTGCTAACAACGCAATGTGCTTTACTTATGTAAAAGTATTTGACAACTTAGCCCCTATCACTGCAATACCTGATGAATACATCAGATGCAATGAAGTAGTGAATGGCAAAGCACCAGCACCGGGCGCGTTATTTTTTGGCAAGTCATTGACTGCACAAAGAATG